>NZ_LJQT01000075.1:15730-39569 GCF_001400515.1 Pseudomonas meliae
GCATGCAGTTCTGGACGCTGTGCGTACTCTTTTGCGATGCAGAGCGTCACGAAACGCATTTCTATACGCAACGACACCGTCAAGCCACTTACATCCCGGTCCACTTAATGGCAACGTACAGCTTCAGTCACTGCACCGATCGTTGAGCAAGCACGTGTCCACACGCCCTACCTTTCTGTCCCATGCCAATCCATTCGTCCCGGCCGTCGGCATGGGCAATCCGCATTTGCAGACGCTGTGGGGGCCGCTGCTGCGCAGGCCGACGCTGCTGGCGCGCACTCGCGAGCGGTTGTGGCTGAAGGATGGGGATTTTCTGGATATGGACTGGCATGGTCCGGATGAGCCCGATAAACCCCTGGTTCTTGTACTGCACGGCCTGACCGGGTCGTCCAATTCGCCGTATGTAGCCGGTCTGCAAAAGGCCCTGGCGGCGCAGGGCTGGCCCAGTGTGGCGCTGAACTGGCGCGGGTGCTCGGGAGAGCCGAACCTGCTGTCGCGCAGCTATCACTCGGGAGCCAGCGAGGATCTGGCCGAGGTGATCGCTCATTTGCGTTCGCTGCGGCCACTGGCTCCGATTTATGCGGCGGGGTATTCGCTGGGCGGCAATGTGTTGCTCAAGTACCTGGGTGAATCCGGCGCCAGCAGTGATCTTCGGGGCGCGGTGGCGGTGTCAGTGCCGTTTCGGCTGGACGAATCCGCCAACCGCATCGGCCAAGGGTTCTCCAGGGTTTATCAACGGCACTTCATGCGCGAAATGCTGGCGTATATCCGTGACAAGCAGCATCGCTTCCAGCATGAAGGCATCAGCGAGGGGCTGGCCGAACTCGCCGCGCTGGGCTCACTGGAGAACATGCGAACGTTCTGGGACTTCCACCGCTGCATGGTTTTTCCGACGCCACGGATTACTACCGCAGGGCATCCAGCCGCTACTATCTGGGTCAGATTCAGACGCCGACGCTGATCATTCAGTCCAGCGACGACCCGTTCGTGTTCCCCCACAGCCTCCCCGAACCGAGCGAGCTGTCGTCCTGCACCGAGTTCGAGCTACACGCCAAAGGCGGGCATGTCGGTTTCGTCGACGGCTCGCTGCGCAATCCGGGCTATTACCTTGAGCGCCGCATCCCGTTATGGCTAAGCGCTGCACATCAGCGCGAAAACGCCTGATCAGGCTGACGAAGCATCAACCGGCGCCCGTGGCGATTTGATGCTCGGGATCGTTGATCCACTCGCTCCACGAGCCCGCATACAGCGTTGCCAGCGGATAGCCGGCCAGACACAGGGCGAACAGGTTATGGCAGGCCGTGACGCCTGATCCGCAGTAGGACACCAGACTTTCCGGCGGACGACCCTGCAATTTTTCGGCAAAACGCTGCCTGAGCTGCTCAGGTGGCAAAAAGCGTCCATCCGGCCCGAGGTTATCGGTACAGGCCGCACACTGAGCACCTGGAATATGCCCGGCGACAGGGTCCAAAGGCTCTACGTCACCTCGGAAGCGCGCTTCGGCGCGGGCGTCGATCAAGGTCATTTCCGGGCGACCGAGACGGCCATGCAAGCGACTGCCGCTGAGAACCATCGACATGTCCGGCTCACCGCTGAAACTGCCTGGCTCACGATTCGGCGCGTCAAGGCTCAACGGCAACCCGGCGGCGTGCCAGGCTTTCAGCCCTCCATCGAGCAGGTACACGCCTTCGCGCTTGCCCATCCAGGCCAGCAACCACCAGGCGCGCGCGGCATACATTCCAGGTCCGTCGTCGTACAGCACGATATCGCTGTCAGCGTTGATACCCCATGCCTGAAAGCACTGTAACAAGGCGTCGGGGTCCGGTAGCGGGTGGCGGCCTGTTTTGCCCTTGATCATCGGCCCGCTGAGGTCGCGCTTCAAATCGGCAAAGGACGCGCCCTCGATACGCCCTTGGGCGTAACTGCGCTGACCGTAATCGGAATCTTCAAGCGCATAACGGCAATCGAGAATCACCAGACCTGGGGTTTTCTGTCGTGCAGCCAGTTGCTCGGGGCTGATCAGTTGCGCAATGGACATGACACACTCCTGTGGCAGAGAACCGACAAGCAGGCCGCTCATCGGCTCTGAAATTCACATCAGAACCTCAGGCAACGTCGAGTGAAACGTTTCGCATAGCGCGTCGAACGCTTCGCGAGCCTGAGGCGCGACAAACACAGATTCGAGCATAAGTACCTGATAGACGCCACGTCGAATCGCCGATTCGTTCAACTCTGTAGCGTTTTCCCGGTTGGTGCACAGAAAACGCACCCACGACGTCAGAACGATCCAGGTGTTGAGACTGGTCCATTCGATCTGCGATTCATCCATTTTCAGGATGCCAGCCTTGATAAACCCCCGATAGATAGTCATCGCCTGCATCAGGCAGCGATACGAAAAGCGCCGGTAACGCCTCGCCAGCTCTGCATCCGACGTCAGTAGATGCTCAAGGTCGCGGTACAGAAAACGGTAGCGCCACATGGCGTCCATTATCGCCAGAAAATAATCGCGCTTGTCTTCGATGGTCGGCGGGCGGTCGGCAGGCAGGGTCAGAAAACTGCCCACCAGCGTTTCATACTCGGTGAACAACTCGGCGATGATCACCTGCTTGTTGGCGAAGTGGTAATAGAGATTGCCGGGCGAGATTTCCATGTGCGCAGCAATATGATTGGTGGTCACGCTTCGTTCGCCCTGCTGATTGAACAGCTCCAGACTGGTTTGCACGATGCGTTCACGGGTTTTGGTACGGGTTGCCATGCGGACAAGGCCACTCTAAGTGCTAATCAGATGATGGCAATCTTAACGCAGGCAGATGCCGCAATGGTGGCAGAATCGAAGCAGCACCAGTGAAGAGTCGACGCAGGCAAGCTGAACACAAGGTGTCTTAGCCAATTGCTGCGCGTCGAGCATCATCCGCACCACAGTAAATAGCCCCAAAATCGGGGGTTTGGGCTGAAACATGGCCGATAATCGGCGCAATACGACACTTGGCGCTTATTACGCAGCTTGGCCCATCGGGAAGGCTGCGATACCATCCGAGTCCCACAACGGACTCCGACCAGGACGACGCGATGAACCGAGTGTTGTACCCAGGCACCTTCGACCCGATTACCAAGGGCCATGGAGATTTGGTCGAGCGCGCCTCGCGCCTGTTCGACCACGTGGTCATTGCGGTTGCCGCCAGCCCGAAGAAAAACCCGCTGTTTCCTCTGGAACAACGCGTCGAACTGGCCCGCGAAGTCACCAAACACCTGCCCAACGTGGAAGTCGTCGGCTTCTCGACGCTGCTCGCGCATTTTGCCAAGGAACAGAATGCCAACGTCTTTCTGCGCGGCCTTCGCGCGGTATCGGACTTCGAGTACGAGTTTCAGCTGGCCAACATGAACCGTCAGTTGGCACCGGACGTCGAAAGCCTGTTCCTCACGCCCTCAGAGCGCTACTCATTCATTTCCTCGACGTTGGTGCGTGAAATCGCGGCGTTGGGCGGTGATATCACCAAATTCGTTCATCCTGCCGTCGCTCAGGCGCTGACCGAACGCTTCAAGCGCTAGACGCAGCGCATGTGAAGGTGCATCCCGAAGCCTAATGCGGCACAATTCGCCGCATTGGTTTTAATGTGCCCCGGCGTCGGCTGCGGCAGGAGCAATTCATGTCCCTTATCATCACTGACGATTGCATCAACTGCGACGTCTGCGAACCCGAGTGCCCAAACGAGGCGATTTCACAAGGCGAGGAGATCTACGTGATCAACCCGAACCTGTGCACCGAATGTGTGGGTCACTACGACGAGCCTCAATGCCAGCAGGTTTGCCCGGTCGACTGCATCCCCCTGGATGAAAATCACGTCGAGAGCAAAGAGCAGCTGATGGACAAGTACCGAATCATCACCAGCAAGGTCTGATACAGCCTTTACTGCTGCTTGCCGTACCCGTCACCGGTGCAACCCAGGCAACGCACGAAGGCTGCCTTGCCCGGATCGACCACCAGCGCCTTGCCCGCTGCGCCGAGGTTGCCGCCTGCCGCTGCAAAAGGCGCAGCAATCACGAACAGCCCTGTACCGATGACCGTGGCTGCTATCAACAGCGGTCGGGCAATCAGCAGATCGCCGATCATCGCGAACGCTGGCGGGTTTTGAATGGTGTAGACCGGATCGCCGCTGCCGTTGGAGACATCGGAGGCAATCGCAGGCAGCGCCTGCAGGCCGATAAACAGCGCCAGCGTGGCAGCAAGAATACGAAACGGTCTCATGGCTTGGTCCTTCAGGCGTAGCAAATAATTAAGGTGCCATCACTATAAACAGGGGTGCAGCTTAAGCAAGTGGCCTGACGCTCTGCGCCTCTGGTATTTCAGCGCTGGCATTTTGGACAGTAAACACTGGCGCGCTGCCCCAACTTGATTTCACGCAGCGTTGTACCGCAGACCTTGCATGGCTGGCCGCCACGCCCGTAGACAAACAATTCCTGCTGGAAATACCCCGGCTTGCCGTCGCCGCCGATGAAGTCACGCAGGGTGGTACCGCCGCGCTCTATAGCGTAGGTCAGAATGCGCTTGATCTCGATGGCAAGCTTGAGATAACGAGCCCGTGAGACGCCTCCGGCTTCGCGTCGCGGGTCGATGCCCGCCGCGAACAGTGCTTCGGTCGCGTAAATATTGCCCACCCCGACCACCACGGCGTTGTCCATGACAAACGGTTTGACCGCAATCGACTTGCCGCGCGAGCGCTCGTAAAGGCGCTCACCGTCGAACAGATCAGTCAGCGGCTCTGGCCCCAGACGAATCAACAACTCGTGGTTATGCGGATCAAGGCTCCAGAGCATCGCCCCGAATCGACGCGGGTCGGTATAGCGCAAGGCCAGCCCGGACTCCAGTTCGATATCGACATGCTCGTGCTTGAGCGCCGGAAGCCCGGCCTCGACGAGGCGCAGATTGCCCGACATGCCCAAGTGGCTGATCAGCGTGCCCACTTCGGCCTGAATCAGCAGGTACTTGGCGCGCCGGTCCACCTGCACAATGCGCTGTCCGGAAAGCCGGATGTCCAAATCTTCGGGAATGGGCCAACGCAAACGGCTGTCGCGTACGATAACGCGGCTGACACGCTGACCTTCAAGATGGGGTGCAATGCCGCGACGGGTGGTTTCTACTTCGGGTAATTCAGGCATGTATCACTCGGTTTTACAGGAAGGGCAAGCCAGCAGCGCACAGGCTCAGCGCGCGCCCAGCTCGCGGATGCTTTCCCTCAGGTATTCAAAGTCATATTCGGACAAGCCCACGTAATCCAGCACCAGCGCACCAATGCATTCCCATTCGTGATCTTCGCCCTGATTGCCCAGCACCTGGTAGGACTGGCAGATGTGCTCGGCCATTTTCAGGGGGGCCAAGAGGTTCTTGAGCGGGGCATTGCGACTGGTATCGTCCTGAAAAATCGCCAATGCGTTGTGATGATTGGCGATCGCGTCAGTCACGTGCGCAGGCAAGCGCCATGACTTGGCCGTGTAATAGCCGACCACCGAGTGGTTGGTGTCGAACGCGGCGTTTTCAGTATCGACGATGCGACAATCAGGCCCTGCGTTGGCGTAGGCTTCTTCAAGGACCGGCATGTAATTCGGGAAACGCTTGAGCATCAGCGGAATACCGCAGTCATGGAACAGGCCCAATGCGTAGGATTCATCCACAGTCTGCGAGCCGATGCGCTTGGCCAGGGTCAGACTGGTCATTGCGACATCCTGCGCGGTATCCCAGAAGCGGTTGAGCGCGACGATGGTCTCATCGGTCATCTCGCCCCTGATCGACTGCGCGTTGATCAGATTGATCACGGTACGGCTGCCCAGCAGATTCACAGCCTTGTCAATCGAGGCAATCTTGTTGGACAGGCCATAGTGCGCAGAGTTGACGATCTTCAGCAGCGCCCCGGACAACCCCGGATCTTGCGCAATCAACCGCGCAATTACCCCAAGGTCCGGATCGGGCATGTATTGCTCCATCTGCAGATCCACCATGATCTGCGGCTGCGGGAGCACACTGATACCCTGCAACGCTTGCTGGATCTGTTCTGGGCTTAGCTCTTCGGACATAGGAATTTACTCACCGTAATGACTGGATTCTGACCCCTTGCGGGGAAACGGTCCATCACCCAAGACGAAGATATTCTCGGAACTTTGCCACATGCCAGGCTTCGGACCTTGTGTTGACGGCGTATATGGCGGCCTCAAAACGACCGCCAGACGCCACCCTGAAAGCCCGACACTGGAGGATCCCATGTCTAAAGCACTGACTGGCAAACGCATCGCAATTCTTGTAACCGACGGTTTCGAGCAGGTCGAACTGACCGGCCCGAAAGAAGCGCTGGAGCAAGCAGGTGCCACCGTGGAAATCCTGTCCACCGAAGAGGGCCAGGTCAAAGGCTGGAATCACGACAAACCTGCCGATGATTTCAAGATCGACCGCACGTTCAAGGCGGCCAACGCCAGCGACTACCATGGCGTGGTTCTGCCAGGCGGCGTACAGAACTCCGACACCATCCGCATAGACACTGACGCCCAGAAGCTCGTCAAGGACATTGAGGGTTCCGGCAAACCAGTGGCGGTTATCTGTCACGGCGGCTGGCTGTTGATATCGGCAGGCCTGGTGAAGGGTAAAACCCTGACCAGCTTCAAGACGCTGAAGGATGACCTGGTCAACGCCGGGGCTAAATGGGTTGATCAGGAAGTTGTCACCGACGGCACGCTGATCAGCAGCCGCCAGCCTGATGACATCCCGGCCTTCAACAGCAAGTTGATTGAAGCGCTGTCGGCTTGATCGGTTGCGATTATTGTAGTCATCCCGGCGCACTACCGGGATGACGCGCTATAATCCCGCTCTTTTTTCAGGAGCGACGTCATGTCCCTGCCTAGCTTGCGCCTCAAAGCCAACGCCGACCGCCGCCTGCGCGCCGGTCACTTGTGGGTCTACAGCAACGAAATCGACGTAGCCGCCACCCCGCTGCATGGTTTTGCAGCCGGTGATCAGGCCATCCTCGAAGCTGCTGGCGGCAAGCCGCTGGGCATCGTCGCCATGAGCCCCAACAACCTGATCTGCGCACGTTTGCTGTCGCGCGATATCAAGCTGCCGCTCGATAAGTCTTTGCTGGTCCACCGCCTGAACGTGGCGCTGTCGCTGCGCGAGCGTCTGTTCGACAAGCCTTTCTACCGTCTGGTCTACGGCGATTCAGACCTGATGCCGGGTCTGGTGGTGGACCGGTTCGGTGACATCCTGGTTGTCCAGCTGGCCTCGGCCACCATGGAAAACCACAAGGAAGACATCATTGCCGCGCTGGTTCAGGTCATCAAGCCAAGCGGCATCCTGTTCAAGAACGACTCAGCCGCTCGCGATGCGGAAGGTCTGAATCGTTACGTCGAAACCATGTTCGGCCTGGTTCCCGAATGGGTTGCGCTGGAAGAAAACGGCGTGAAGTTCGAAGCACCGGTGATGGCCGGGCAGAAGACCGGCTGGTTCTACGACCACCGTATGAACCGCGCGCGCATTGCCCCCTACGTCAAAGGCAAGCGTGTACTGGACCTGTACAGCTACATTGGTGGCTGGGGAATTCAGGCAGCGGCTTTTGGTGCCAGTGACGTGACCTGCGTCGACGCATCGTCCTTCGCCCTTGATGGGGTTGAGCGCAACGCAGCCCTGAATGACTTCGCAGAAAAAATGACTTGCATCGAAGGCGATGTTTTCGAGGCGCTGAAAGAGCTGAAAGCCGGTGAGGAGCGTTTCGATGTGATCGTTGCCGATCCACCTGCGTTCATCAAACGCAAGAAAGACATGAAAAACGGCGAAGGCGCTTACCGCCGCCTGAACGAGCAAGCCATGCGCCTGCTCAGCAAGGACGGCATTCTGGTCAGCGCTTCCTGCTCCATGCACCTGCCGGAAGACGACCTGCAAAACATCCTCCTGACCAGCGCCCGCCATCTGGACCGCAATATCCAGCTACTGGAACGCGGCGGCCAGGGCCCGGACCATCCGGTGCACCCGGCAATTGCCGAGACACGCTACATCAAGAGCATTACTTGCCGGTTGCTGCCTAATAGCTGATGCCTCCAGCATCGGAATGCAGTTCAGGACGCTCTGCCTTGCAAGAGGGCGCAGAGCGTCCGGAACGGCATGCGACGCAGAGCNNGATAGTTGAGGTTATCGTTCAGCCACGCTCCAACGCCGTCCGTAAACCCAGCAATACCAGAAAGTGCAGCGGGTAAATCGCATAGGCCCAGCGCCGCATCGGGATCACTGCGAACTTCGGTCTGGTGCGCAGTAGCGCTATGCCCAGCGCAGGTGCCACCAGGCAGGCGGCTATCGAGCCAATGGAAATCGGGTCGCCCCAGCTCGCGCCGGCAATCATCTGCGGCCAGGCATTGGCTGCGAGACAGAAAACTGCCGGAAACACCGAATACCAAAGGCGCTTTTGCAGCACCAACAGAAAAACCAGCGGCAGCAACACGCCGGCAAAACCAAACATCAATTGTTGCTGAAAAACCGCCCCAAACAGCAGGGCAACGATGGCCATGATCCGCGTCGTCACGTTGCGATGCTGCCAGCCTTGAGCAATCAGCAGCCCCAGCAACAGGGTCGGCATCACGTTCAGCACGGTCACGTCCGCCATGAACAGCCGATACGGGATTTCTGATAGCGCTGCGAATGCCAGCAGCCAGCCCAGATAGCGCCATTGCACCCTCGGGGCCAGAATGGCTGCGCTGCGCCGGGAAAGGTTTACGGCAATTGCCAGACAGAACCAGGGAAAGGCGAAACGCCCCGGCACGTAAAGAAAATCAACTGACCAGCCCACATAGCGAAGATGATCGAGCACCATGCTCAGCATCGCCAGCCACTTGAGCAGGTCCAGCGCCTTGTTGCGTCCGGGCAGAAAAGGCGGGTTGGACAGATCCATATCGCTCCTGAATGGGGAATTGCGTCATGCAGTCAACACATGACCGAACCTTATATTGTCGCTACAGTGCGCACCATAATCGCCCATAAGGAATCGGCCATGACAGACCAAAGCCAACAGTTCGCCAGCGACAACTATTCCGGTATCTGCCCTGAAGCCTGGGCAGCCATGGAGCAGGCGAACAAGGGGCATCAACGTGCCTATGGTGACGATCAATGGACTGCACGCGCGTCAGATGATTTCCGCCGCCTGTTCGAAACCGACTGCGAAGTGTTTTTTGCCTTCAACGGCACAGCGGCCAACTCGCTGGCGCTGTCATCGCTGTGCCAGAGTTACCACAGTGTCATCTGTTCGGAAACGGCTCACGTTGAAACCGATGAATGCGGTGCACCGGAGTTTTTCTCCAACGGCTCCAAACTGCTGACAGCACGCAGCGCAGGCGGCAAGCTGACCCCGGAGTCGATTCGCGAAGTGGCGCTCAAGCGTCAGGATATTCACTACCCCAAACCGCGCGTCGTGACGCTGACCCAGGCCACCGAGGTAGGCGGCGTTTATCAGCCCGAAGAACTCAAGGCAATCAGTGCGACCTGCAAGGAGCTGGGCCTGCATCTGCACATGGACGGTGCCCGCTTCTCCAATGCCTGCGCCTTTCTGGAGGCCTCACCGGCAGAACTGACCTGGAAATCCGGCGTCGATGTGCTGTGCTTCGGCGGTACCAAAAACGGCATGGCGGTGGGTGAAGCCATCCTGTTTTTCAACCATGACCTGGCTGAAGATTTCGATTACCGCTGCAAACAGGCCGGGCAGCTTGCGTCGAAAATGCGCTTTCTGTCTGCTCCGTGGGTCGGGCTGCTGGAAAACGACGCTTGGCTCAAACACGCGCGCCACGCCAACCATTGCGCACAACTGCTGGCCGAACTGGTCAAGGATATTCCCGGCGTGGAGCTGATGTTTCCGGTACAGGCCAATGGTGTGTTCCTGCAATTGTCGCAACCGGCCATTGCAGCATTGACGGCCAGGGGCTGGCGTTTCTATACCTTCATCGGCAACGGCGGCGCACGCTTCATGTGCTCGTGGGACACCGAAGAAGAGCGCGTGCGTGAACTGGCCGCCGATATCAAGCTGGTGATGCAGGGCTGAAGCGTCTGGCTCAAAGCTTGCAGGTGCAGCCTGGCAATCGTGGTGGGGGCAATCTCCCCCTCAACGGCAATCGGCCCAAAAGGCCGCCCGGACTTCACTGACCACCCTCAAGAAGGAGCTTGTCTGCATGTTCGATTTCTCCGCCCGGCTCAAGCAGCATTTCGCTGCTCTGCAGAGTGAAGCGCAATTTTTTTCCGTACGTTACGTGCACCGCACCGGCCAACGCCTGTGCGTGCGCAAGAATGTGGCCGAGCCGCCGTCGCTGAGCAGCGACGAGGGCGCAATGCTGACCGTGCGCCTGAACGGTGTTGAAGCCTACGCCGCCACCAACGACATTTCCCTTCGGGGTTTGCAAGCCGCCTTGCAGCAGGCCGAAGCGCTGGCACGTCGCTTGGCACCGCATGCGTTACTGAACCTGAGCGATCAAGCTGTCTCGACTGCCAAGGCTGACTATCTGTCGCCGCACATGGATCAAGCCTTCCCGCCACTGAGCGACTGCATCGGCCTGCTGATGGCCGAGTCCAGCGCCGTCCCGAAAGACGAACGGCTGGTCAACTGGCAGGCCGTACTGGGGCTGGAAACGGTTGAGCAGATTTACCTGAACACCGCGGGCGCAGAGCTTCGTCAGGCGCAACGCTTCATTTTCCCCGGCATGAGCGTGACAGCCTACGACGGTCGTGACAGCCAGACCCGCACGCTGGGTGGCCATAACTTCGGCCAGCAGGGCGGCATCGAAGTGCTGAGCAGTTGCGGCCTGATCGGCTCTGCGGCCAACGTCGCCGATCAGGCCTTGCAGCTTATCCTCGCACCCAACACACCGTCAGGCCCACGCGACCTGCTGCTGATGCCGGATCAGATGGTTCTGCAGATTCACGAGTCCATCGGCCATCCTCTGGAACTGGACCGGATTCTTGGCGACGAGCGTAATTACGCAGGCACCAGCTTCGTCAAGACGACTGATTTCGGCACGTTGCAATATGGCTCCAGCCTGTTGAACGTGACGTTCGACCCGGACATTCCTGAACAGCTGGCAAGCTATGCGCACGACGACGATGGCACGGCCGCCAGCAAACAGTTCCTGATTCGTGACGGCCTGTTGCAACGCCCGCTCGGCGGCGCACTGTCGCAATACCGCAGCGGCCTGGACGGGGTCGCCAACAGCCGCGCCTGCGGCTGGAACCGTGCGCCCATCGATCGCATGGCCAACCTGAACATCGAACCGGGCGACCAGTCACTGGACGGCCTGATCGGTAACATCGAGCACGGCATCCTGATGTCGAGCAATCGCTCCTGGTCCATCGACGACGCGCGCAACAAGTTCCAGTTCGGCTGCGAATGGGGCCAATTAATTGAAAACGGTGAACTCAAGGGCGTTGTGAAGAACCCCAACTATCGGGCAATTTCTGCTCAGTTCTGGAAAAACCTCAGCGCAGTCGGTGACGCCAGTACCTTCAAAGTGCTGGGCACGCCCAACTGCGGCAAGGGCGAACCCAATCAGGTGATCCGTGTAGGCCATGCCTCTCCGGCGTGTGTTTTTGCCAATGTCGATGTGTTTGGAGGGGATGCCTGATGTCGCACCAACAGCAATTCGAGGCGCTGGTCGCCGTGCTCAAGGCTGCCATCAGCCCGACGGAACACTTCACCCTGGCCTACGACGCCGAAGCGTCCGACTTCATTCGCTTCAACCACGGCCAGGTTCGGCAGGCCGGGAGCGTGCAGCAGGTCATTGCGACCTTCAAACTGATCGACGACGGGCGTCATGCCAACCTGGAAGTGACCTTGTCCGGGGATCAGGAGACCGACACCCGGCGCCTTTCCAACGCCTTGCAGCAATTGCGCGAAACCCTGCCTTCGCTGGCGAAAGACCCGTATCTGTTGCCCAACACACAGGCCTGGCAAAGCAGCAACGTGCAAGACCTGCCGCTGCCGGACAGCGCGCAGGTGGTCGAGCAGATCAGCGAACTGTCAGGCGACCTCGATCTGGTGGGTTTTTACGCGGCTGGTCCGCTGTATCGGGGTTTCGCCAGTTCGTGGGGCGCGCTGGGCTGGCATCAGGCCAACAGCTTCAATTTCGACTGGAGCCTGTTTCATGAAAACGGCCAGGCGGTGAAAGCCAATTACGCAGGTCACGACTGGAACAACGAAGCGTTCGTGCAACGCTTTCAGCAGGCCCGTGAGCAGCTCGAATTTCTCGGCCGCCCACTGCACACCCTCAGGCCCGGTCAATACCGTGCCTATCTGGCTCCAGCGGCGCTGGACGAAGTCATTGGCATGCTCAGCTGGGGCGGTTTTTCCGCGCAAGCGGTGGCCAGCAAGCGCAGCCCGTTGCAAAGGCTGTATGACGGCGAGACTCATTTCAGCCCGCTGATCAGCTTCGACGAGCAAGTCAGTGGCTCGCTCTCGCCAGCCTTCTCACGCGAAGGCTACCCGCGCAAGGATCTGAAGCTGATCGTCAACGGGCAGGCCCGCGAGCGACTGGTGGACTCGAGCAGCGCCGCTGAGTACGACCTGCCTGCCAACGGCGCGGATTATGGCGAAGGTCCAAGCGCGTTGAGCATTGCCGGTGGCTCGCTGGAGCTGGACCAGATCCTTGAAAAGCTCGGCACAGGCCTTTACATCAGCAACCTGTGGTACCTGAACTTTTCGGATCGCGCTGCCGCACGTCTGACCGGGATGACACGTTTCGCAACATTCTGGGTCGAAGACGGCAAGATCGTCGCACCGGTCAGCACCATGCGTTTCGATGACAGCGCCTACAGCCTGTTGGGTAGCGCACTGGAGGACCTGACTCGCGAGCGGGAACTGATTCTTCAATCGAGTACCTACACTCAGCGCCAGACGGGGTCGATTCAACTGCCCGGCGCTCTGATAAGCCGACTCACCCTAACCTTGTAGCAGGAGCTTATGTCGAACTCAGCAGCGCCAATCATGGATGAAAAGACCCTGCGCTGGATGCCCTGGGTCATCGCCATTGCGTTCTTCATGCAAAGCCTGGACGGCACGATCCTCAACACCGCCCTGCCGTCCATGGCCAGCTCGCTGGCGCAAGACCCCCTGCGCATGCAGTCGGTGGTTATCGCCTACATGCTGACCATCGCACTGCTGATCCCGGCCTCGGGCTGGATTGCCGATCGGTTCGGGATCAAGCGCATCTTCTTCAGCGCCATTCTGCTGTTCAGCTTCGGCTCGTTGCTGTGTGCGCTGTCCTGGTCACTCAACGTGCTGGTGGCGGCGCGGGTGATTCAGGGGCTGGGTGGCGCGCTGATGCTGCCCATCGGACGCCTGATCGTCTTACGTGCGTATCCGCGGTCGGAGCTGGACGGATCATGGGCTTTATCACCGTGCCCGGTCTTTTGGGACCGTTGCTGGGGCCGACGCTTGGCGGCTGGATGGTCGAGTACCTGAGCTGGCACTGGATTTTCCTGCTCAATATTCCGGTAGGGATTCTCGGCTGCTATGCCGTCAAACACTTCATCCCCGACCTTCCCGGAGGCGGTCGAACGCGTTTTGACGGCATCGGCTTTATCCTGTTTGGCGCGGCAATGGTGCTGATCACCATTGCCCTCGAGGGGCTGGGCGAGCTGAACCTGCCACATATGCGCGTGGTGCTTCTGCTGTTTGCCGGGATGGGCTGCCTGGCGGCCTACTGGCTGCGCGCCGGGCACATCGAATCGCCGTTGTTCGCCCCTTCGTTGTTTCGCACCCGGACATTTGCCGTCGGTATTCTGGGCAATCTGTTCGCCCGTTTGGGCAGCGGAGCCTTGCCGTTCCTGATCCCGCTGCTGCTGCAAGTGGCGCTGGGGTATTCGCCCTCCGAGGCGGGCATGAGCATGTTGCCGCTGGCAGCTGCAGGAATGTTCGCCAAGACGGTAGCGCGCTGGCTGATCGAGCATATGGGCTATCGCCTCATTCTGACCGGTAACACATTGCTGCTGGGCATCCTGCTGGCAAGCCTGGCACTGGTCGATGTGCAGACGCCGTACTGGGTTTTGCTGGTGCATCTGGGCCTGCTCGGTGCGGCAAGCGGCAACAGCCTGCTCTCGGTGGTGGCCCAACTCTCGCTGAGCCTTGGGGTCGCAAGCGCTGCAGCCTTGTTGGGCGGTTTCAGCGAAGAAGTGGCCACCGGCGAGCTGAGCAGCGTGCTGGAGGCTTTCCAGCTGACGTTCCTGAGCGTCGGAGTTCTGGCCATGTTTGCCGCCGGGATTTTCCTGCAATTACCAGCGAAGGAGGCCAGGGTAGCGACGACTTGATTGACAACCCTTCCGGACAGGAGCAAACCTGTATGGCGAAATCCCCTTTAAAACAGGGACTTTGCCCGAAAAACGAGCAGTTTCAAGTATCCGACCAGATACATTGAAGAACCTGGGCAATCGGCCGACACTTTTATAGCACTAAGCCACTGTGGTCTCTTGTAAGCACGAGCCGCATCATGCAACCTTGCCATACGCGAAAGTGGGGTTTACGCCCGTCGCGACTAGTATTCCGGAAGCGAGTTTGTTCATGAAAAGCCAAACCGATGCTGCCGGTAGATCCGCAGCCGAGGTAGTGACGCAATTGCCAGTGCCTTCGCGCCTGGGCATGCTGCGTTTCGAGCGGCTGAATGAAGCCAATTGGGCGCTATTGTTTCTCGATCCGAATTGCGAAAAGCAGTTCGGCCTGCCCGCCGTCGACCTTTGCGCCTTGATTGGATCCCCTTATGCCAGCCTCATGGAGCCGCAAGCACGCTATCAACTGCATGACGACATCCAGCAGCAACTGGCTTCTTCTCCGAATTACCTGATTCGCTACACCCTGCACAGCCCCAAGGGCGCGCTTGGCTTGCTGGAAATCGGCGAAGCCTACAAGCAGCACAATCGTCACCTGCTGCGTGGTTATTTTCTGATCGTCGATGGCCTTGTCACAGAAAGCGAGACCGCCACTGACTCCGATCTCGAAACCCGTAACCTGCGCCTGCAGATTGCCCTTGAACTCAACCAGCGCGCCCAGCGTGACCAGTTTGCCCATCTGGAACGCGTGCGTGCCCAGCAGGACCTGATCCTGCGCCTGACCCGGCATCGTTACACCACAGCCAATACCCTGCTGGAAGCGGCAAAGCTGATCACCAAGAGTGCCTGCGACATTTATGACGTCGATCATGTCAGTATCTGGAACCTCATCGACAAGCGTCTGGAATCGATCACCGACTATCGTCGGGAAAGCGGCGACTATCAGTCGCGTACGCCGATTGATATCAGCGCCTACCCCACCTATCTCCAAGCGCTCAATACCAGCAGGGCGATTGACGCCAGCAATATCCAGACCGACCCGCGCACCCGCGAAATGGCCGAAAGCCTGAACCCTGGAGAAGACAAGGCGGTCCTCGATGCGAGTATTCGTATCGATGGCCAGGTCATTGGCGTGCTCTGCCTGGAACAGTCCGGCTCGACACGCGAGTGGCAGTCCGACGAAATCGCCTTCGCCGGGGAGCTGGCCGACCAGTTCGCTCAGGTCATCAACAACCATAACCGTCGAGCCGCGACCAATGCGCTGCACCTGTTCCAGCGTGCAGTCGAACAAAGCGCCAACGCCTTTCTGCTGGTCAACTGCAACGGCGTGGTCGAATACGTCAACCCAAGCTTCACGGCGATCACGCAGTACAGTTCCGATGAAGTCTCCGGGCACAAGCTCTCGGAACTGCCTGCGCTGGAAAACCTCAACCAGTTGCTGCTGGAAGCCAACTCCAGCCTGACCAACAGCAACAGCTGGCAGGGCGAGTTCAAAAGTCGACGCAAGAACCTCGAACCTTACTGGGGCCAGCTGTCGATTTCCAAGGTGTATGGCGATAATCGCGAGCTGACGCACTACATCGGCATCTATGAAGACATCACCCAGAGCAAGCTGGCCCAGCAGCGTATCGAGCGCCTGGCCTACACTGACAACCTGACCAATCTGGGCAACCGTCCGGCCTTCATCCGCAACCTGGACGAACGCTTTGTCCGTGACACCGACACGCCGATGAGCCTGTTGCTGGTCGACATCGACAACTTCAAGCGCATCAACGACAGTCTTGGCCACCAGACCGGCGACAAACTGCTGATCAGTCTGGCGCGCCGTCTGCGTAACACCTTGAGCCCGTCCGACTGCCAGTAACGAATTCGCCGTTCTGCTCGACAACACGGATCAGGAAGCCGGACAGGCCACCGCCAGTCAGGTACTGGCCACGCTGGACAAGCCGATGTTCGTCGATAATCAGCTGATCAGCGTTACCGGCTCGGTGGGCCTTGCTTGCGCGCCGCTGCACGGCCGTGACCCGCAGACCTTAATGAAAAACGCCGGCCTGGCCCTGCATAAGGCCAAAGCCAACGGCAAGCACCAGGTTCAGGTGTTTACCGAAGCCTTGAATGCCGAGGCCAGCTACAAGCTGTTTGTGGAAAACAACCTGCGCCGCGCCCTGACCCAGAACGAGCTGGAGGTGTTCTACCAGCCCAAGCTGTGCCTGCTGACCGGTCGTCTGCTGGGCATGGAAGCGCTGCTGCGCTGGAATCATCCTGAAAAAGGCATGATCCGCCCCGATCAGTTCATCAGCGTGGCGGAAGAAACCGGCCTGATCATCCCCATCGGCAAGTGGGTCGCTCGCCAGTCCTGCCGCATGAGCAAGGACCTCACCGCCGCTGGTTTCGGCAATTTGCAGGTGGCGATCAACGTGTCACCCAAGCAGTTTTCCGACCCCGAGCTGGTGTCATCGATTGCCGCTATCCTCAGAGAAGAAGAGCTGGATCCTTCGCTGCTGGAACTGGAACTGACCGAAGGCCTGCTGCTGGAAGCCACCGAAGACACGCGCCAGCAGCTGGACTCGCTGAAGAAGCTTGGCCTGTCGTTGGCCATGGATGACTTCGGCACCGGTTACTCGTCATTCAGCTACCTGAAGAAATTCCCCATTGATGTGATCAAGATCGATCGCAGCTTCATCCGCGATATTCCGGATGATGAAGACGACATGGAAATCACCTCTGCGGTCATCGCGATGGCCCACAACCTCAAGCTCAAAGTGGTCGCCGAAGGCATTGAAACCGCTGCACAGTTGACGTTCCTGCGCCGTCATCGTTGCGATGTGGGCCAGGGCTATCTGTTCGACAAGCCTATCCCCGGCGAAGAGCTGATCGAGAAACTGAAGCGCTACCCGCGTCGTCCGTCCGCCTGACAACCTTCCCTGCACCCTGCTCTCTCGGGCACACTGTCAGGCTGTTATTACACGGCAGCACTTGTTTGTGCGTGTAACGGGACCTATGTAACTCTGCTCATCTGTCCTGGCCCCTGCTGCCTGTCTCTAAACGAGAGGATATGGTTCATGACTCTGCGCTCGGAAATTCTAGTGAACAAAAACGTACTGCCCACCGCCGAACAAGCACTGCCGGGTCGTGAAACGCCTATGGCGCTTCCGGAAACTCATTTCGTCAACGGCAACCCGCTGCTGGGACCGTTTTCGAGCAATGTGGAATTCGCCATCTTCGGCCTGGGTTGCTTCTGGGGCGCAGAACGCCGCCTGTGGCAACAGAACGGTGTGGTGAGCACTGTCGTGGGGTATGCGGGCGGATTTACCCCGAACCCGACTTACGAAGAAGTCTGCTCCGGTCTGACTGGCCACACTGAAGTGGTGCTGGTTGTCTACGAGCCCGAGAAAATCAGCTACAAGTCGTTGCTCAAGGTGTTCTGGGAAGCGCACAACCCGACCCAGGGTATGCGTCAGGGTAACGACATCGGTACTCAGTACCGCTCGGTGATCTACTGCACCACTCCCGAACAGCTCGACGCCGCCAAGGCCAGCGCTGCGGAGTTCCAGGCGGAACTGAGCAAGGCCGGGCTAGGCGCAATTACCACTGAAATCGAAGAAGCTCCGACGGTCTACTTTGCCGAGGCCTACCACCAGCAATACCTGGCCAAGAACCCTCAGGGCTATTGCGGCCTGGGTGGTACCGGAGTTTGTCTGCCAGCTTGAACTGGCTGACTAGCTGAAAAAAGGGGCTGAAGCGTTGGTAGCTGGATAGGGCTAGCCCCCGTGGGAGCGAGCTTGCTCGCGAAGGCAATAGTTCAAACGCCCCTTTTTCGAGGACTGCACTGGCCCTTTCGCGAGCAAGCTCGCTCCCACAAAAGCTCATTCATTGCTGCGCTTGGGAATACAAGAGCTATCTCCTGAACCTCTCGCACCCTTCGGGCTTCAGAGTGGTCACGGCTGGCTCAATTACTCGGCGATCAACCAGTCCATCTTCCAGCCGCCCTGGGTCTGGCCCAGTTTGTCTGCCAGATAAGGCATCAGCTCACGCAGCTCTTCTTCCAGGCCCCACGGCGGGTTGGCGATGGCCAGGCCTGAACCGTTGAGGCTGGCCGGGGTGTCCAGCGGGTGGACGAACAGCTCGACGCGCAGCAATTTGGGTGCGCCAGTCTCGGCCAGGTCCTGATAAAAACGCCGCAGCAGGCGCGGGTCCTTGATCGGGTACCAGATAGCAGCCACCGTCTGACGCATGCGCCCGATGGTTTCCTTGAGCGCTACAGCGCAACGTTTCATTTCATCGAGCTGCTCGAACGGCGGGTCGATGAGCATCACGGCACGCTTTTCAGCCACCGGCAGCAAGGCGCGTGGCACATGCCAGCCTTCCCCCAGATGCACTGCCACGCGGCGATCGCCCTTCATGTTTTCCTTGAGCAGACGCCCATCTTCGGGGTGCTTCTCGTTGAGCAGCACACGCTCGCGCTCGCGAGTCAGGCGGCGGGCCAGCTCCGGCGAGCCGGGGTAGTAGCGCAGCTCGCCGTCGGGGTTCATGTCGTGCAGCACTTGCAAGTAATCGGAGGCCAGCGCGGGCAAGTCCGGTGCATCCCAAAGACGGTCGATGCCTTCCAGCCACTCTCCGGTGCGGGTGGCCTGATCGCCCTTGAGGTCGTATAACCCCAACCCCGCGTGGGTGTCGAGATAGGCGAACGGCTGCTCCTTGCGCGCCATGAGGGCGATCAAGCGAGTCAGAGTCAGGTGTTTGAACACGTCGGCGTGGTTGCCGGCATGGTAGGCGTGACGGTAATTCATGGCAGCTCCTGGCAAGCTGCGCAGTTTAGCAAACCTGAGCAATGAACAAGAATTTGTAACGAATTTGCGGGACTCGTCTCTTTCGTTTGAAGGAAATTTCCGAGAAACTCCCGCCCCCTTGTGCCTGCCGATTTCGATCACTACTCTGCGCCCGTCGCTGCATATTCAGCGATGAGGATTAGTAGCCCTCGGTGTGATTAGGCACAATGCGCCACCTTGTGCAAGGCGCTTGTTTACGGCCTGCATCTTTATGGTGGCCGTGCGTGGGGCATCTTCGGATGCACCGGTTCCTAATCACCGGGCTACTACCTGCGTGCGGCCGCCACCTTCGATTAGTAGCCGAAGTGACGACCTTCCAGTTATTGATTAGGAGTCTCACATGCTAAAAATCGTCCCCGACCCACCCCTCTTCAACGCCCGCCCCAAAGTCAGCCATGAAGATGCGCTGATGTATGCCAGCGACCTGCTGCGCTGTGCAGCAACCAGCGCTTACGAATTCAGCGACAGCATGACCGGCGCGCAAAGAGATATGACGCTCACGATCATGCACCTGGTGGAAATGGCAAAGGTCATGGTCGACAACACAATAGAAAACCGGCAAATCGAATAAGCGCGACCTGAACTGAAAACGACGTACCTGTAGTCAATCCTGCCATGCGCGACGCACAGGACTTGCCCTTGGCAGCCTGCCCTACCAGAATCGGAAAAAAGCCCGATCAAAGGAACAGAAGCCATGATGCACGCAGATTTGATTGACCAGGAAGACCTGCTCGGCCAACTCAGAGCCCTGGGCTTCGAAGCACCCGGCGGCGCAACCGCTGAACAAGCCTGCGCGCAAGCCGTTTGCGGCCTGAACGCCGAACGCGCTACAGCCCTGCGACGTCTGGTAGAGCAACTCCTGACCGGCAGCGCCACCCTCCTCCCCGCCGTACGCCAGGCCATCGACCAGCAACTGCTGCCAGCGCTGGCGGCTTATAAGCAGAGTCATAGTGGAACGTAACCGATAGGTGCCCTAAAGAACGCCTATCGTACCCACGCTGGAGCGTGCGGAAGGATGACACCATCTATCGTGCGACGCTCCGCGTCGCATGCNNNAGATTTGTGACGCAGAGCGTCACCCACGGCATTCCCACGCTGGAGCATGAGGAACGATAGTCGTCAGAGAGATCACTATCGTGCCCATGCTCCGCGTGGGTATGCCGTTCCGGACGCTCCGCGTTACACAGTTTCGGCGTGCTCAATACTCAATCCGCACATCCCCCTTCGGAACGCTGCAGCAGGACAGAATGTAACCCTCTGCAACATCCTCGTCGGTGATGCCGCCGTTGTGTTCCATTTCCACTTCGCCGCTCAGCTTCATAACCTTGCAGGTGCCGCAAATGCCCATACCACAGGCTTTGGGGATCATCAGGCCGAGTTTGGCGGCAGCGGCGTGAACAGTTTCGCCCGGGGCCACGCGAATGCTCTTGCCGGTGTCGGTGAATTCCACCTGATGCAGGTCGGCGGCGTCGACATCCGGCGCGTCGGCGGCGATTTCGGCCTGCTCGACGGCGTCTGCCCTGGCCTCGGGCGGCGTCGCACCGAACGACTCTTCATGGTATTGCGCCATGTTGAAGCCGTTCTCCTGCAACAGGCGCTTGACCGCTGTCATGTACGGCGTCGGTCCGCAACAGAACACCTCACGGTCCATGAAGTCCGGGGCCATCAGCTCAAGCATTTTCTGGTTCAGGTAGCCGCGATAACCGGCCCACGGCTCGCCCAGACCATGCTTTTCACAGACCAGGTGCAGGCTGAAATTGTCGATCCGCGAGGCCATGTGCTCCAGCTCGCGGTGGTAGATGATGTCCTTGGGCGAGCGGGCGCTGTGCACAAACACCATGTCGACATTGGCGTTGGTGTCATAGAACCAGCGCGCCATGGACATCATCGGCGTGATGCCGACGCCACCGCTAAGGTAGAGAATCTTCGGGTTGTGGAAATCGATGGCATTGAACAGCCCGACCGGCCCGTGCACGGCCAATTCCTGACCCTCACTGAGCGTGTCATGCAGGTAGTTGGAGACCTTGCCACCCGGTACGCGTTTGACGGTGATCGAAAAGCTGTAGGGCACCGACGGCGAGCTGGAGATGGTGTAAGAGCGCATGATCGGCAGGCCGTCGATCTCCAGCTCCAGGGTCACGAACTGGCCCGGCTTGAAGAAGAACATGATCGGCTGGTCGGCCATGAAGCAGAACGTGCGCACATCCCAGGTTTCCTGGATGACTTTGACGACACGTACCTGGTGGCGACCGTTGGCCCATGTCTGGGTCGTGACCGGGCTCAGGAAACTTTGCGACATACTCGATCTCCACGGTCGACTGTCGGCCTCTCATGCTGCGGATTCTGCGTAACGCGCGAGGCGGCCATTTACCTATCAACGACATTCACGTACTTACCGCGACCAGCCCCGTGCAACAAGGCCTGTCGCGTCGGGAACGGATGCGGCCATGTCGCCCATGGATAAGGTTCACTCAGCGCCCGGCTCCACACTCGCCATCAAGGGTCATGAGCATGATTGACTGATCTATCGTCATGCGTGAAACGCGATCACACCCGTATCAGCCACATTCGCAGGCCGCCCATGCCGCGGTCATGAGGGATTTAATCGATGGACGTCACCGCAACCTTGAGCCTGGGCGATCCGCTGGAACCTGCACGCAAGGCCACTGCCGAGATGCTGCAGAATCGCGAGCGTACCTACTCGCTGCCGCAGCCTTTTTACAGTGATGACCGACTGTTTGAAATCGACATGCAGGAAATCTTTCACAAGGAGTGGCTGATTGCCGGGATGACGTGCGAGATCCCGACCAAGGGCAATTACCTGACGCTGCAGATCGGCAAGAACCCGATCCTGGTGGTGCGTGGTCCGGACGGCGCAGTCAACGCGTTCCACAACGTATGCCGCCATCGCGGCTCGCGCCTGTGCACTGCCGAGAAAGGAAAAGTCGCCAAACTGGTTTGCCACTATCACCAGTGGACCTACGAGCTGGATGGCCGCCTGCTGTATGCGGGCACTGAAATGGGCGACGACTTCGACATGAAGCAGTTCGGCCTCAAGCCGGTGCACGTCAAGACCGCAGGCGGTTACATTTTCATCAGCCTGGCGGAGAACCCGCCTGCCATCGACGAGTTCCTGTCGACGCTGCGGCACTACATGGAACCCTATGATATGGAGAACACCAAGGTGGCGGTGCAAACCACCTTGATGGAAAAGGCCAACTGGAAGCTGGTGCTGGAGAACAACCGCGAGTGCTATCACTGCGGTGGCTCGCACCCTGAGCTGCTCAAAACCCTGCTGGAATGGGACGATGTCACAGACCCGCGCGCCGATCAGGCCTTCAAGGATCACGTGGCCGCATCTGCTGCTGCGTGGGACGCCGAGAAAATCCCCTACGCCCACGCCAGTTTCGGCCTGCGTAACCGTATCGTGCGCATGCCGCTGCTCAAAGGCACGGTGTCGATGACCCTGGACGGCAAGGTCGGCTGCAAAAAGCTGATGGGCCGCATCCAGAACCCGGACCTGGGCTCGATGCGTATTCTGCATTTGCCGCACTCCTGGAACCACTGCATGGGCGATCACATCATCGTATTCACGGTGTGGCCGATAAGTGCACAGGAAACCATGGTCACCACCAAGTGGATTGTCCACAAGGATGCAGTCGAAGGCGTTGACTATGACGTGGAACGCATGCGCCAGGTCTGGGATGCCACCAATGATCAGGACCGCCGTCTTGCCGAAGAAAACCAGCGCGGCATTAACTCTACCGCCTATCAACCCGGGCCTTATTCGAAAACCTATGAGTTCGGCGTGGTCAACTTCGTCGACTGGTACAGCTCGCGCATGCTGGAAAACCTCGGGGCAGAGCCAGCACCCTATCTGAAGGGCGTGGCGGTGAATCACGAGTAGAGGGCACACCTGCCCTTGGCAATACTGGGTACGGCTCACTCTTCAGCGAGGTGAGCCTGCTCAAACGATCGTCGACTGACGAATTTCCCGTTTCCCCCGCACAACAACTCCTCCGCCGATACCGTCATTTCTGACAGTTACCTGAAAACCCCTCTCGTGATCAACTCTCGTGGAAGTCAATCCAACGGAAGGAGACACGGACTATGCTCAACCCAAAAATCATTGATCAATATAAAAACAAAACAACCGATGCCGCCTCGGCCATGCCGGATATAAGGGGCAAAAATATTCTCATGGGGTTCTGGCATAACTGGCCTTCCGAACCCGATCAAGGTTACCAGCAAGGCCTCTTCAAAGAGATGGCGCTGACCGACATACCCGAAGCGTATAACGTTGTGGCAGTGGCCTTTATGAAAGGTGCCGGCATTCCCACCTTCAAACCTTATAACCTGAGTGATGATGCGTTTCGCGCTCAGGTGGCAGCACTGAATGCACAAGGCCGTGCAGTGCTGATTTCTCTTGGCGGGGCTGACGCGCATATTGAGTTGCATGCCGGTCAGGAAGATGCACTGGCCTATGAAATTATTCGTCTGGTTGAAACCTATGGCTTTGACGGCCTGGATATCGACCTCGAACAAGCTGCTATTACCTTTGCCGATAACCAGACCGTATTACCCGCTGCGTTGAGGATGGTGCGCGAGTATTACGAGACAGAAGGGAAGCACTTCATCATCAGCATGGCCCCGGAATTTCCTTACCTTAGGAGGGTGTAGACAA
>NZ_LJQT01000363.1:0-8279 GCF_001400515.1 Pseudomonas meliae
GAAACCCGGGGCGGTTCAGACCTTGTCATCTTCTTCCGGCTTTTGCGCCATTTGAATTCCTCATCAGTGCAGCAGTCTGAACGTTATCGGGCTCATCAGAAAACGCGACTGCGTCGCTCGCCTGATGTGTACATACCCACACGAACATGAAGTAACCGATCCTTGCTTGTCAAAAACAGCTATTCCCCTTTTCATTGCCCGACCCCTACATGGAGCGCGACGTGACAGATTTTCCAACTTCGTTGACCGCCCCCAGAAAAGGGTGCGCGGGATGCACGGGCAGTCCGGAACTGGATTTCTCGTTTGACTACGCGTATCAACCGATCGTGAACCTTCACGACCAGTCGATTTTCGCTCACGAGGCGCTGGTTCGTGGCCCCAATGGCGAAGGTGCGATGTCCGTTCTGAGTCAGGTCAACGACCAGAACCGCTACCGCTTCGATCAGGCGTGTCGGACCACCGCCATCGCCGGTGCCGCGAAACTGGGCATGAACGAGCGTTTATCGATCAACTTTTTGCCCAACGCCGTGTATCGTCCCGAGCTGTGTATCCGCAGCACGCTGGAGGCCGCCAGGCAGCATGACTTTCCTGTCGAGCGTTTGATTTTCGAAACCATCGAAAGCGAGCATGTGGATAACAACGGGCACTTGAGCAATATTCTGCGCGAGTATCGCGAGTTCGGCTTCATGACCGCCATCGATGATTTCGGTGCCGGGTATTCCGGGCTGACGCTGCTCGCGGACTTTCAGCCAGACCTGATAAAGCTCGACATGAACCTGATTCGCGACATTCATCGTGATCGCGCGCGTCAGGCTATTGTTCGGGGTGTTGTCACAATGTGTTCGGACTTGGGGATTAAGCTCATTGCCGAAGGTATAGAGCAGGTTGAGGAGCGGGACTTTCTCGCCGATTGCGGCATTTTCCTGATGCAGGGCTATCTGTTCGCCAAACCTGCATTCAAAGCCCTGGCGCAGATAGCACCTGACGTCTGGCAGAAGTCTTGAGACATACGGAATTGCATTGAAAACATTCGACCATCTGACAGTCATCGGCCTGCGCGAGTGGGTAGCGCTTCCCGACCTGGGGGTGGCGGGCCTGCGGGCAAAAATCGATACCGGTGCGAGCACGTCAAGCCTGCATGCCACCGAAATCGAACCTTTTGAGCGCGATGGCCAGAAATGGGTGCGTTTCAACGCGCATCTGGGCACTGTGGTTCAGTTGCGGCATCGCCGCTGCGAGGCGCAACTGGTCGCCATGAAAACCATTAAAAGCTCCAATGGCCACGCGCAGGTGCGTTACGTCATTCGCACTACGCTGGCCCTGGGTGATCGTATCTGGCCAGTGGAATTCACACTGGCTTGCCGCAAGTCGATGCGTTATCGACTGCTGCTGGGTTCCAAGGCGCTGATCGACGGCCAACTGGTGGTCAATCCGGGCATAACTTACGTACAAGACAAGCCGGTGTTCCCGGCCTCTACTTCCTCAGGTGTTGCATGAAGATCGCTGTGCTTTCGCGTAATCCGCGTCTGTATTCCACCCGTCGTCTGGTCGAAGCTGGCATCGAGCGTGGCCATGAGATGGTGGTGATCGACACCCTGCGCGCCTATATGAACATCGCCAGCCACAAGCCGCAGATCCACTACCGCGGCAAACCTCTGGAGGGCTTTGATGCGGTGATTCCGCGCATCGGTGCCTCGGTGACTTTCTATGGCTGTGCGGTGTTGCGTCAGTTTGAAATGATGGGCGTGTTTCCGCTCAATGAGTCGGTCGCCATTGCCCGCTCGCGCGACAAGTTGCGCTCGCTACAACTGCTGTCACGTCGGGGCATCGGCTTGCCGGTGACAGGCTTTGCCCACTCGCCTGACGATATTCCCGACCTGATCCAGATGGTCAACGGCGCGCCGCTGGTCATCAAGGTGCTGGAAGGCACTCAGGGCATCGGCGTGGTGCTGTGCGAAACCGCTACGGCAGCCGAATCGGTGATTGAAGCCTTCATGGGGCTCAAGCAGGACATCATGGTGCAGGAGTACATCAAGGAAGCGGGCGGTGCCGATATTCGCTGCTTCGTTGTCGGTGACAAGGTCATCGCCTCGATGAAGCGTCAGGCCAAACCGGGCGAGTTTCGCTCCAACCTGCACCGTGGCGGCAGTGCCAGCCTGATCAAGATCACCCCGGAAGAACGCATGACTGCATTGCGTGCAGCCAGGGTCATGGGCTTGAGTGTGGCGGGTGTGGATATTCTGCGCTCCAATCACGGCCCGCTGGTGATGGAGGTCAACTCGTCACCTGGCCTGGAAGGCATTGAAGTCACCACCAGCAAGGATGTGGCCGGGATGATTATCGAGTATCTGGAGAAAAACAGCGGCCCGCACATGACCCGCACCAAAGGAAAAGGCTGACAGGGCGGCGACTCGACTCAATCGCTCAGGCCATGAGCTTGTCTGCGGATAAGCTGGCCTGAGCACTGCACTACCGTACATCTGTTAAATGCGCCGAGTAATCGATTCAGCACCGCTATGTTCTTTCTGCAAACCCGCTTCTCTCCATCAGGCCGAAGACGACGTTTTAGCCACCTTCGCGCCGAATCGCCCTCTCGCCTCGCGACATAAATCAACACATTTCTGCTTATTTGTATGCCGATTGAGCATGAGGTAGTCGTTTACGGCATTAGACGTATGCGCGTGCCATGGGAATAGTTGCGACTTTTTTCGCCTGCTACAGAGCCGGGATGCTCGTCTGCGGTGACCTTCTCGGGACATTTCCAAAGGGATCCCCTGCCCTGAAACTGCTTTGAAAAGCACGCTCGGCGCATCGGTCTTGGACTTGCCCAAGCCACTTTGAACAAGGGTAATAATATGAAGAAGGCAAAGCTGAGTCTGGCCTGGCAGATTCTGATCGGACTGGTACTGGGTATCGCGGTGGGGGCGCTGCTCAACCATTTCAGCGCCGAGAAGGCCTGGTGGATCACCAATCTCCTGCAGCCTGCGGGCGATATCTTCATTCGTCTGATCAAGATGATCGTTATCCCTATCGTTGTCGCATCGCTGATTGTAGGCATCGCGGGTGTGGGCGACGCCAAGAAACTGGGGCGCATCGGTCTGAAGACCATCCTCTATTTCGAAGTCGTGACCACCATCGCCATTCTGGTGGGCCTGGTGCTGGCCAATGTGTTCCATCCGGGCACGGGTATCGACATGATCACGCTGGGTACGGTGGATATCTCCAAATACCAGCAGACAACGGCCGAAGTTCAGCATGATCACGCGTTTATCGCGACCATTCTCAACCTGATCCCGTCCAACATCTTTGCTGCCATGGCGCGTGGCGAGATGCTGCCGATCATCTTCTTTTCAGTGCTGTTCGGTCTCGGGCTTTCCAGCCTGCAGGCAGAGGTCCGTGAGCCTCTGGTGAAGCTGTTTCAGGGCGTCTCGGAAACCATGTTCAAGGTCACGCACATGATCATGAACTACGCGCCGATCGGCGTGTTCGCGCTGATTGCGGTGACCGTCGCCAACTTCGGTTTCGCCTCCCTGTTGCCGCTCGCCAAGCTGGTGATTCTGGTATATGTGGCCATCGCCTTCTTTGCCTTCGTGGTGCTGGGGCTGATCGCTCGGGCGTTCGGCTTCTCGGTGATCAGGCTGATGCGCATCTTCAAGGACGAGCTGATTCTGTCCTACTCCACCGCCAGCTCCGAAACCGTACTGCCACGCGTGATCCAGAAAATGGAAGCGTATGGCGCGCCGAAGGCGATCTGCAGCTTCGTGGTGCCGACGGGTTATTCGTTCAACCTCGATGGTTCTACGCTTTATCAGAGCATTGCGGCGATCTTCATTGCCCAGCTGTATGGCATTGACCTGTCGATTGGCGCGCAACTGATGCTGGTTCTGACCCTGATGGTCACGTCCAAAGGTATCGCGGGTGTGCCGGGTGTTTCCTTCGTGGTGCTGCTGGCAACGTTGGGCAGCGCCGGTATCCCGCTGGAAGGCCTGGCGTTTATTGCCGGTGTCGACCGGATCATGGACATGGCGCGTACGGCCCTGAATGTGATCGGCAACGCGCTGGCCGTACTGGTCATCTCGCGCTGGGAAGGCATGTACGACGATGAAAAGGGCGAGCGCTAC
Source organism: Pseudomonas meliae (assembly GCF_001400515.1). Classification (NCBI taxonomy): domain Bacteria; kingdom Pseudomonadati; phylum Pseudomonadota; class Gammaproteobacteria; order Pseudomonadales; family Pseudomonadaceae; genus Pseudomonas; species Pseudomonas meliae. Next base: position 4,122 of record NZ_LJQT01000363.1, read on the forward strand.
TGGAACTCCCTGCCGCACTGGCGCAGCAAGGAACCTGTGCCGATGGGCCAGCCGACGGCTGACTGATCTTCGCCAATGTGCTGACAAACCCCGGACCTCCGGGGTTTGTTGTTTTCAGGTCGCCGGTTAGACTGCCTGCCTTACCAGAGGAATGAACATGAACGACGCACTTGACAATGACGAAGAAGAATTTGCCGCCTCGACCCTGATCGAAGCCATCGAGAACCAGATCGAGTCCGGTAATCCGCCAGCGGCCAAGGCTGTTTTCAACATGCTTACCCTGGTTAACTACGAGCGTGAAGACATTCTCGAAATGATGGCGCACGTCCTGGCCATCGAAATCGACGCCTTGCTGGAGCAGGACCGTCCGTTCGATACGCAATGGTACGAAGCAGCGCTGCGGGCCCTGCCCGATCTGCCCCCGGAAAAGTAACCTTGCGGTCAGGTCGTGCCAGCAAGATATATGCTGCAAACACTCCAGACGCTGACTACACTGCAAATGCCCCGCTGCCGCATGATCCTCCGGGGCTGCCACGCCAAACCGGCTTCAACGGTCATCCAGAACCGACGAGCGCAGATTGGACACGTCGATTCCAGAGCACACCCGCCAGCCGGCGAGGTCGTACTACTACAAAAAGTCTGGAGTACCTATGTCGTATACCCCTGAGCTGGTTGCCGAACTGGAAATCCTTGCACTGTTCAATCTGGGAAACACCCAGGAAGGCCTGAAAGTCCACCATGTAGCGGCACCCACTGCCGTTGCAGCAGCAAAAAGACTCTTCGATAAAGGACTGACGACCCAGGTCGATGGCGGTTATCTGACCAGCCTCGGGCTTGAGGCCGCTCAACATGCCCAATCACTGTTGACCATCCTCAACGTTTCCAAACAAGCTGCCTGACAGGCGCAGGGCCTGCGCACAAAAAAGCGTGGCAGGCCCTTCACTTATCTGAACGCCGGTCGATACAGGATTCTGGCGTCAGAATAACAACCCGACTGAATCCTCTTCTCTCGGCTGCAAAACTTCTCCGCCATCTTTGCTCAGTAATTCCACGCCTGCACAGGCCAGATGCCTTGAGTTGCGATGACGCGTAATCCTGAAATTCGCCCCGACCTGGATGAGGGCATCGACCGCAAGGTTCTCAGCCAGTTGCGCAACCGTTTCCTGTCACTCAATGACGGGCGATATGCGCGTGCCCTCGAAGGCATGTCGACCCGCCAGCAAAGCGTTCTGACCCTGCTGCCGCTGTTCTTTCACGTCAACCATCCTCTGCTGCCCGGTTACGTTTCCGGTGGTACGCCTGCTGGCGTCTCGCAGTACGAACCGGACACGCTGGCGCTGGCCGAAGCGCAACGCCTGACACGCTCCTTCTCTTACAAGGTCCGGCGTGGTAACGCTCCTCAGCCGATTCACGGCCTGTTCCTGATGGGCAGCCTCGGTACGCTGGCCCAGGCTGAACAAAGCGACATGGACGTATGGGTCTGCCACGACAGCGAACTGGAGCCGGAGGCCATCGCCGAACTGCGCAGGAAATGCCATGTCCTTGAAGCCTGGGCCGCCACTATGGGGGCAGAAGCGCACTTTTTCCTGATTGACCCGCAACGTTTCAAGCGCGGGGACCGCGACTCGCAGCTCAGCTCTGACGACTGCGGCACTACCCAGCATTACCTGTTGCTCGATGAGTTTTATCGCACGGCGATCTGGCTCGCAGGGCGCACCCCGATGTGGTGGCTGGTGCCAGTCTATGAAGAGCAGAACTATGAGGATTACCCCCATACCCTGCTGAGCAAACGCTTCATTCGCGCCAGCGAAGTGCTCGACCTCGGGCCAATGTCGCACATTCCTGCGGCGGAATTTATTGGTGCCGGCTTGTGGCAGTTGTTCAAGGGTATCGAGTCGCCCTACAAGTCTGTTCTCAAGCTGCTGCTGATCGAGGTTTACTCCAGTGAACATCCCCGCGTGCAGTGCTTGAGCCTGCGTTTCAAGCAAGCGGTGTTTGCCAACCAACTGGACCTGGATGAGCTGGACCCGTACGTGGTTGTGTACCGGCGTATCGAAGAGCATCTGCAGGCACGCAACGAGCAAGAGCGCCTCGAACTGGTGCGGCGCAGCCTGTACCTGAAGGTCAACAAAAAGCTCACCGGCTCGAGCCGTCAGCGCAACACCGGTTGGCAACGCCTGCTGCTGGAGCGCCTGACCTCTGAGTGGGGCTGGGATGAACGACAACTGGCGCTGCTCGACAGCCGCAGCCAGTGGAAAGTGCGCCAGGTGGCCAGCGAGCGTCGTGCACTGGTTAACGAGCTCAATTACAGCTATCGCTTTCAGACCCGGTTCGCCAGAACGCAAAGCACCGCCGACGCGCTCAATGCTCGTGACCTGACCATACTCGGTCGGCGCCTGTATGCCGCTTTCGAGCGCAAGGCGGGCAAGGTCGAGTTCATCAATCCGGGCATCGCTCCGGACCTTGCAGAAGATACGCTGACGCTGGTGCATTCCCCTGATAAACGCGAGCCAGGCAAGCATCAGTGGGCCCTGTACAACGGCAACCTGGGTATTCACGAGTGGCCGAACTTTTCGCCGATCAAGCGCAGCCGGGAATTGCTCGAGCTGCTGACCTGGTGCCACCGCAACAACGTGATCGACACCACGACCCGCGTGGCGCTGCATCCGGGCACCAGTGACTTGAGCGAGTTCGAGTTGTTCAACCTGCTCGGTGCCTTGCAGCAGAGTATTGAACTGCCGCTGCCCGAGGTCAGCGACGACGAGCTGCTCATGCCCAGTACACCCAGCGAGATACTGTTGCTGGTCAATGTCGGTGTCGACCCGCTCAGGCATCACCGCGACCTTAATATTCTGATGACCACCGAGCGCACCGACTCGCTCAGTTACGCGGGTGTCCGGGAGAATCTGGTGCTGACGCTGGACCAGATCACCCTCAATACCTGGAACGAAACGCTGGTCAGCCGCTATGACGGCCCGCATGCCCTGCTCGACTGCATGAGCGAACTGCTCGGCAGCCTGCCGCAGAGCGGTAAACAGCCGCAGATTCGCGTGCGCTGCTTCTGTCATAACCGGGCACCTGCCATCGCTCAGCGGGTTGAAGAACTGATCAGCACGGCCCGGTTATTACTCGCCAGGCGGTTGAACCATCGTTATCTGATTTAAGTGCAGCAGCAGTATCACGTGCTGGAGATCAAACCCGGGCAGGTCGGTCATGTAGTGGTCAACAGCCTGCCAGGCCTGTTCAATTACCTGGGTGAAGAGCTGCCGTTGTACAGCCCTTTGCATCTGGACCCACAGGCACTCGATGGCCACGATCTGGCCCTGATCCTGCCACTTGGTCAGCCTGAATGCATTCAGGTGTTCTACCGAATCAACGAGCCGGATGCCGACGTGTACGTGCTGGACGAACACAATTCGCTCTGGCACCAGCGCCTGCCGTATCACGACGAACAAAGCCTGCTGACGCCACTGCAGCGTTTTCTTCAATCGCTGGTTTATCGCCGAGGCGCGTCATTGCCGCTGGACGACCTGTCCGAGCCGGTTTCGCTGGAAACCCTTTATTACCAAGTGCTGCCTTCTGGCCCTGGGCTTGCCCGGCGTGTCGAACATCGGTTGGCACCGACTGCGGCGGACAAGGCGTTTTATGACGTGCAGGCAATCATCGAAGAAACCTCGCCCGGACAGCTGAGCGCCACGCTGTACTGCGATAACTGCGATAACTGCGAGTTTTCCGAGCTGGAATATGGCGATCAGCTGTATGCCGCCGTTGCCCGGCAAATTCTCGTCAAGCGCCTGGAACCCCAGCGCTATCGCTGTTACATCACCGACCTGGACCTGTCCGGGCTGCTGGATGACCGGCATGGACAAAGCATCCTCCTCCTGCATCACAAGGCCGAGCTGGAAAAGCTGTTGAACGAGGCGATGGACCAGGCCTGACGTACGCTTGTTCTGCCCCTCGCGCCTAACGTTCCAACGCGGAGCATTGGCACGATAGGTGTTCTGCGGGCCGCCTCTCGTTCCGCACGCTCCGCGTCCGATCCTGAATGTGTGGTGTGGCGCAGAGTTGTGACGTAGAGCGTCACGAAATGCATGCCAACGCGGAGCATTGGCACGATAGGTGTTCTCTGGTGCGCCTCTCGTTCCGCACGCTCCAGCG
>NZ_LJQT01000333.1:0-12905 GCF_001400515.1 Pseudomonas meliae
AAAAAAACTGATACTCCCACTTGACTGCGAAGACGATGCTTCATACGACGTATTTTCGGCGATCATACTGGCTCTTTCGCGGACAAGTCCGCTCCCACGGCCTTGACTATCTGATCTGATCAACTGATTCCGATCCTGAGCGGTATACCTGCCGTACTCCCCCCTAAAACCCTGATCGGTTATCCTTGCCCCTCGTCTCGCAAAACCGGAACTTGCCATGACCCCTGCCCGTTTCCTTGCACCGTTGAGCCTTGCGCTGCTGACGGCGTGCGCGCAAACACCGAAAAACATCGTGTCCATCGAGGCTGAAAACGACTGCCCACTGACGCTCCAGAGCGGACAGACGCTGATCCTCACCCTGCCCAGCAACCCGACAACCGGCTTTCGCTGGCTGACCCAAAATCCGGCGCAGAACATCCTGCGCAGCCTCGGGCCGGAGGTGTATGCCAACGCCGAGAGTAAGGAGATGGTCGGCAGCGGCGGGCAGTCAGTCTGGCGCTACAAGGCAACCGACGCAGGGACCGAGCGACTGGTGATGACCTACCAGCAGCCGTGGGCTCCGGAAGTGGCGCCGGAGCAGACTTTCGAATGCGCAATCACGGTGAACTGACCGTTTGCCCGCGGCTTGTCCGAAGGCACGCGCTGCACCATGCATCACGGCGACAACTTGGCTAGAATGCCCGCTTTTCAAAGCCTTCGCCGGAACCGCCGTGAGCAAAGAAACCGACCGCATTTTCGCCCAGCCACTGGCCCAGGTGCCTGACTTCGCCTTCAACGAAGACGTGGTGCGGGTCTTCCCGGACATGATCAAACGCTCGGTGCCCGGCTATCCGACGATTGTCGAAAACCTCGGCGTACTTGCCGCGCAGTTCGCCCAGCCGGATACCGTACTTTACGACCTTGGCTGTTCGCTGGGTGCCGTGACTCAAGCCTTGCGTCGCCATGTACGCAGCGAAGGCTGTGAAGTCATTGCGATAGATAACTCCAGTGCGATGGTCGAGCGCTGCCGTGAGTACCTCAATGCGCAGAACTCCATGTTTCAGGAGCTGTTGCCGGTGCAGGTCATCGAAGGTGACATTCTGGCGCTGGAGTTCAAGCCCGCGTCGGTGGTCGCGCTTAACTTCACCCTGCAATTCATTGCCCTCGAGCAGCGCCTGACATTGCTCGGGCGCATTCGTGATGCGCTGGTGCCAGGCGGCGCGTTGATCCTTTCGGAGAAACTGCGTTTTGATGACGAACAGGAGCATGCGCTGCTGACGGATCTGCACATCGCTTTCAAGCGCGCCAACGGCTACAGCGATCTGGAAATTGCCCAGAAGCGCAGTGCCATCGAAAACGTGATGAAGGCCGACAGCCTGGAAGAACATCGCCAACGTCTGCTCGCCGCCGGTTTTTCCAAGGTGGTGCCCTGGTTTCAATGCCTTAACTTCACCTCGTTGATTGCCCTGCCATGATTGATCTCGCTCCTCTTGTCCGCCGTCTGGCGGGAACCCCTCTGGCTGATTGGGCAAACGGCTTGCAAGCCCAGCTTGATACGAAAATGGCCAAGGGTCATGGTGACTTGCAGCGCTGGCAAAGTGCGCTGGATGCGCTTCCAGACCTGCAACCCGATCGAATCGATCTGCTCGATAGCTTTACCCTGCAAGCCGAGTGCAACGGCGAAACCCGAACTGTGCTGCGCAAGGCGTTATTAGGCCTGTCGCCTTGGCGCAAAGGGCCGTTCAATGTGTTCGGCGTACATATCGACACCGAATGGCGCTCGGACTGGAAGTGGTCACGGGTATCGCCGCATCTGGACCTGAAGGGCAAACGGGTTCTGGATGTTGGTTGCGGCAACGGCTATTACCAGTGGCGCATGCTCGGTGCCGGGGCTGACAGCGTGATTGGTGTTGACCCCAACTGGCTGTTCTTCTGCCAGTTTCAGGCCATGCAGCGCTACCTGCCTGACCTTCCTGTCTGGCATCTGCCCTTCGCACTTGAGGACTTGCCAGCCAATCTGGAAGGCTTCGATACGGTGTTCTCAATGGGTGTTCTGTATCACCGCAAATCGCCCATAGATCATTTGCTGGCGTTGAAAGATTGCCTGGTAAAAGGCGGCGAGCTGGTGATGGAAACGCTGGTAGTGCCGGGCGATGTTCATCAGGTGCTGGTGCCGGAAGACCGTTACGCACAGATGCGCAACGTCTGGTTCCTGCCGTCGGTCCCCGCGCTGGAGCTGTGGATGCGCCGCGCAGGCTTCACCGATGTGCGCTGCGTCGACGTCAGCCATACGACGATCGAGGAACAGCGCAGCACCGAATGGATGCGCTTCCAGTCACTGGGCGACTATCTGGACCCTGCCGATCACAGCAAGACCGTCGAAGGCTTGCCAGCGCCGATGCGCGCTGTGATTGTGGGGCGCAAGCCTTGATCGGGACGACTACCGAGCGGCCGCCACGACCAGCGCTTTCATTTCTGCCACCGCCGCTTTGAACCCTACGAACAGAGCATGAGCCACCAACGCGTGGCCGATGTTCAGTTCGTTGATGCCCTTGATCGCGGCGACTGCTTCGACGTTATGATAATGCAGGCCGTGACCGGCGTTGACGATCAGGCCCTGAGCTACGCCGAACGCTACTCCATCGGCTATTCGCTGCAGTTCTTCGGCGACTTCAGTCGGGGTCTGAGCATCGGCATAGCGACCGGTATGCAGTTCAATGGCAGGTGCACCGACGCGATTTGAAGCGGCGATCTGGCGCTCATCGGCGTCGATAAACAACGAGACCTCGCAGCCGATTTTCGCCAGCCGCTCGACCGCTGCCTTGATCCGCGCTTCCTGGCCCGCGACGTCCAGCCCGCCTTCGGTAGTCAGCTCCTGACGTGTCTCCGGCACCAGGCAGATATGCGCAGGACGAATGCGCTCGGCAAATGCGAGCATTTCCTCGGTCACGCCCATCTCGAAGTTCATGCGAGTCTGCAGCACGTCCTTGAGCAGCAGGACGTCGCGCTCCTGAATATGCCGACGGTCTTCACGCAGGTGAACGGTGATGCCGTCGGCACCTGCCTCTTCGGCGTCCAGGGCAGCCTTGACCGGGTCCGGGTAGCGCGTGCCACGGGCCTGACGCAAGGTGGCTACATGGTCGATGTTCACGCCGAGAAGGATGCGAGTGCTTTGGGTCACGGTTGTCTCCAGAAAAATGGGCGAGCTGGTCGAAGCAGGCTGTAGAGAATAAAGCCTGATCAAGGCTTGCGAAACAGTTCACGACTGACAAGTGGGCGGCCGCCCAGATGCACAGCCAGCGCCTGACGCATCAGACGCTTGGCAGCAGACAACGCACCAGGGACGCTCCAGTCCGCTTCGGACATGGCCAGCAATTCTGCGCCTTGAAACAGGCCGGGCTGAAGCAGATAAACACGCTCAAGCCCGGCATCCACTTGCAGGCGGTACATGCCATCAATTGCCAGCGGCTCGCCGTTGATGTCGGCGTCCATCGCAAAGCCGTAGCCCAGATCATCCAGCAACCGCCATTCGAACGAACGCAGCAACGGTTCCAGCGGACGGCCCAGTGCGAGGGCCAGCAATGTGGCGGCGTAATGTTCGAATACAGCTGGATGCGGATCTTCGGCAGGCAACAGGCGAATCAGCAGTTCGTTGAGGTACATGCCGCTGAACAGCGCCTCGCCGGTCATCCAGGTAGCAACGCCTGCGCTCTCCATGCGCCCGACATTCTTTAGTTCGCCACGCCCTCGAAACTCGACTTCAAGGGGCACGAACGGACGCGCCAGCGAGCCTGCCTTGCCTTTGGCACTGCGCAGCACGGCACGTAGCCGCCCTTGGGGCGTGAGGAAATCGACCAGCGCGCTGTTTTCGCGATACGCACGGCTGTGGAGCACATAAGCAGGTTGGCCGGTGGGCGCGCTCATCAGGCTGGCTCGAAAGAGAAGTGTTCGCCCAACCGCAGACGGGTCAGGCGAAAGGGCAGCTTAGAGGTCGCCGTAGCCGAGCGAGCGAAGGGCGCGCTCCTCATCGGACCAGCCACCTTTGACCTTGACCCACAGGTTAAGCATGACTTTGGAGTCGAACAGCAGCTCCATGTCGCGACGCGCATCACTGCCGATGCGCTTGATACGGTCGCCCTTGTCGCCAATGATGATTTTCTTCTGCCCGTCACGCTCGACAAGAATCAGCGCATGGATATGCAGGGTGCGGCCCTGCTGCTTGAACTCTTCGATCTCGACGGTGATCTGGTATGGAAGCTCGGCACCCAACTGACGCATGATCTTCTCGCGAACCAGCTCAGCAGCCAGAAAGCGGCTGCTGCGATCAGTGATCTGATCTTCCGGGAAGAAGTGATCATTCTCGGGCAGGTGCGAGGCAATCAGGCTTTCCAGCGCTTCCAGGTTGTGGCCATGCTGCGCGGAGATAGGCACGATGGACGCATTCGGCAGTTGGCCTTGCAGCCACTCCAGGTGCGGCATCAGATCGCTCTTGTCTTCAATGCGATCGGTTTTGTTGATCGCCAGAATGACCGGGCCTTGCACGTACTGAACACGCTCCAGAACCATCTGGTCTTCGTCGGTCCAGCGGGTGCGATCCACGACGAAGATCACCACGTCGACGTCTTTCAACGCAGCCGAAGCAGTCTTGTTCATGTAGCGGTTGAGCGCTTTCTCGCCATTCTTGTGCATGCCGGGAGTGTCGACATAGATCGCCTGCACGGCACCCTCGGTCTTGATCCCGAGCATGTTGTGACGCGTGGTCTGCGGCTTGCGCGAGGTGATCGCCAGCTTTTGACCCAGAATATGGTTGAGCAGCGTGGACTTGCCTACGTTGGGACGGCCGACAATGGCAACATAGCCACAGCGTGTTGCGGTTGTATCATTCATGACCGTTCTCCACGCCCAGGGCAATAAGTGCTGCTGCTGCGGCTACCTGTTCGGCAATCCGGCGGCTGACACCCTGTCCTCGGCTTTTTTCATTCAATAGGTTGATCTCGCATTCGACGAAAAACGTCCGGCAATGCGGTTCACCCTGGATATCCACCACCTCGTAACGCGGCAGTTCGCAGGCCCGCGACTGGAGAAATTCCTGCAGTCGGGTCTTGGGGTCCTTGTTGGTGTCTACCAGCGTCAGGCTGTCGAACTCGGTTGTCAGCCAGGCCAGAACGCGCTCGCGCGCAGCCTCCATGCCAGCGTCCAGATAGATCGCCCCGATCAGCGCTTCAAGGGCGTCGGCGAGAATCGACTCGCGACGGAAACCACCGCTTTTCAGCTCGCCGGACCCCAGGCGAAGGTACTCGCCCAGATCGAAACTACGGGCCAGCAACGCAAGGGTTTCACCCTTCACCAGGCGCGCACGCAAGCGCGACAGCTGGCCTTCGCGGGCCTGAGGGAAGCGTTCGAACAACGCCTCACCCGCCACGAAGTTGAGAATGGCATCACCGAGAAATTCCAGACGCTCGTTGTTGCGACCGGCAAAACTGCGATGGGTCAGGGCCAGGACCATCAGTTCCTGATCCTTGAAGGTATAGCCGAGCTGACGCTCAAGGCGGCTCAAGGATACGCTCACGGTTTACCCACACTGAATTGCTTGTCGAACTTCATCACCAGATCGATGTTCTGGAACCACGGTTCACGCTGCTCATAGTTCAAATGAGCTTTGAACGCATTGTTCTCCACCGTCACTTTCAACGCCTTGTTCAAATCTATATCCCGAATGCTGTTGACCTGCATGTTCTTACCGACATAACCGTAGAAATCGTCGACCGTGGTAATGTCCAGGGCCTGATTGGTGTCGACCGTTTCGATGATTTTCTTCATCGTCATGTAGTCGAGGTAATGCGGGACCAGCTTGAAGGCCGTGCTCGTCGCGAACGCGACAAGCGCCAGCACCAACAGCCATCCCACTAGCGAAAAACCTTTTTGAGAAGTAGAGAACGTCATGTTCGACTTCAACCTCGAGAGTTCACTGCCTGCCCGACCGGGTCGACTCAGGGTTCAGAGGCGTTTCCAGTCAGCCCAAATGACATACGGCGCTGCTCCAGGCAGCGCCGCATCGATTACTTGATCAACCCTACGCGTGCAAAATTAGGGAAGTGGCTCAATTTCGGTTCCGCCCAGCTCATCCAGACGGCGAAAGCCTTGCCTACGATGTTCTTGTCCGGGACCATGCCCAGTTCGTCCTTGGGAATATTGGGATCATCCCAGTAACGGCTGTCATTCGAGTTGTCGCGGTTGTCGCCCATCATGAAGTAGTGCGCAGCAGGCACTGTCCATTCACTGTCAGGCGGCGCGCGGTATCGGCTCATTTCCTGACGGATCTGATGTTCGACTGCGCCCAGTTGTTCTTCGTACAGTTCTGCACTGCCCAGTGTACCGGGCTCGGTGCCGATCAGTTTCTTGGCAACCAGCTCACCGTTGATGAACAACCGCTTGTCGCTGGTATAGCGAATGCGATCACCCGGCAGACCGACGACACGCTTGATGTAGTTGACGCTTGGGTCGCTTGGGTAGCGGAACACCATCACATCGCCACGCTGCGGATCACCGAGCTGGATGACCTTCTGATCCAGTACCGGCAGGCGGATGCCATACGCGAACTTGTTGACCAGAATGAAATCACCCACATCCAGCGTCGGCTTCATGGAGCCCGAAGGAATCTGGAACGGCTCTACCAGAAACGAACGAAGCACCAGCACGATAAACAACACCGGAAAGAACGATTTGCCGTACTCAACCAGCAAAGGCTCTTTGTTCAAGCGCTCTACGACAGCAATGTCAGGTTCGCCGACGCTTCCCTGATAGTTCGAAATGGCAGCCCGGCGACGAGGCGCCAGGATGACCAGATCAATCAGTGCAAGCACGCCACAGACGAACACAGCGATGACCAACAACAGCGGAAAATTTAGTGACATAGGACCTGACTATTCCAACCTGAGCACTGCGAGGAAGGCTTCCTGTGGAATTTCCACGTTACCGACCTGCTTCATGCGTTTCTTACCGGCCTTTTGCTTCTCCAGCAATTTACGCTTGCGGCTGACGTCGCCGCCGTAGCATTTGGCCAGTACGTTCTTTCTAAGCGCCTTGACGGTTGTCCGGGCCACGATCTGACCGCCAATGGCGGCCTGAATTGCCACGTCGAACATTTGTCGAGGGATCAGCTCTTTCATCTTCTCGGTCAACGCACGCCCTTTGTAATGAGCGTTGTCGCGGTGAACGATCAATGCCAGGGCATCGACCTTCTCGGCGTTGATCAGAACGTCGAGCTTGACCAGGTTGGCCGACTGGTAACGATCAAAATGATAATCCAGCGAAGCATAACCGCGGCTGACAGACTTGAGACGATCGAAGAAGTCCAGAACCACTTCGTTCATCGGCAAATCGTAGCTCACCTGAACCTGGGTGCCGAGGAACAGCATGTCGTGCTGTACGCCACGTTTTTCGATGCACAACGTAATGACGTTGCCCAGGTGCTCCTGCGGCACAAGAATATTTGCGCGAACGATAGGCTCGCGCATGTCTTCGATGGACGACAGGTCAGGCAGTTTGGACGGGTTATCGACATAAATCGTTTCGCCGGTCTTCAGCAAAAGCTCGAAGATTACGGTTGGCGCGGTGGTGATCAGGTCGAGATTGTATTCACGCTCAAGACGCTCCTGGATGATCTCCATGTGGAGCATGCCGAGGAAGCCACAACGGAAGCCGAAGCCCAGCGCATCGGAGCTTTCAGGCAGGTATTGCAGCGAAGAGTCATTCAGCGTCAGCTTTTGCAGGGCTTCACGGAAGTCTTCGAAATCGTCGGAGCTGACCGGGAACAGGCCGGCGTATACCTGAGGCTGGATACGCTTGAAGCCGGGCAGCACGTCTACATCGGGCGTGGTGCTCAGGGTCAGGGTGTCACCAACCGGCGCTCCGTGAATGTCCTTGATACCGGCAATGATAAAGCCCACTTCGCCGGTTTTCAGATCAACGGTTGCCGTGTGCTTGGGGTTGAACACCCCAACGCTGTCGACCAGATGCAGCTTGCCGGTGGACTTGACGAGGATCTTGTCGCCTTTCTTGACGCGACCGTGGCGCACGCGCACCAGAGACACGACGCCCAGGTAATTGTCGAACCAGGAATCGATGATCAACGCTTGCAGCGGATCTTCGATGTTGCCGGTCGGTGCGGGAATGGTTGCTACCAGACGCTCGAGGACCTCGTCCACGCCCATACCGCTCTTGGCGCTGCACGCCACGGCATCGGTGGCGTCGATACCGATGATCTTCTCGATCTCTTCCTTGACGCGGTCCGGATCGGCCTGCGGCAAGTCCATCTTGTTCAATACCGGCATGACCTCTAGGCCCTGCTCGATGGCGGTGTAGCAGTTGGCGACCGATTGAGCCTCGACGCCCTGCCCTGCATCGACCACCAGCAACGCACCTTCGCACGCGGCCAACGAACGGCTGACTTCATAGGTGAAGTCGACGTGCCCCGGGGTGTCAATGAAGTTCAACTGGTAGGTGATACCGTCTTTGGCCTTGTAATACAGGGTAACGCTATGGGCCTTGATGGTGATCCCGCGCTCGCGCTCAAGATCCATGGAGTCGAGCACCTGGGCTTCCATTTCGCGCTCGGACAGGCCGCCGCACATTTGAATGAAGCGGTCGGCCAGCGTCGACTTGCCATGGTCAATGTGGGCGATGATGGAGAAATTGCGGATATGACTCAAATCACTCACGGATCAACACTCAAAAAGGTTGCAGGCAGATTGCCCGCCGAAAAATAGCCGGGAATTGTACCTGAACTAAGCAAGAGGCGTCACGCTTACAGGTACCCGGATAGGCGCAAGGTAAACAAACAGGTACAAAAAAGGGTGGCCGCAGCCACCCTTCCCGGTCAAACCGCCCTGTTACTCGGACAGCTTGAAGGTGATGAAGGTCGCACGGCCCTGACGCAGAACACGCATCGAAACAGAGCGATCCTTGGGCAGGCTTTTCGCCACCTCAGTGAACTGCTTACTGGACGTAATCGCCTGGTTGTTCAGATGAGTGATCACATCACCCGGCTGCAGGCCAATCAGCGAAGCCGGACCACCTGTGACTTCCTTGATGGCCACACCGCCCTTGAGGTCCAGGGATTTCTTCTGCTCGGCTGTCAGTTCGATCACCGACACGCCCAGACGGTTGCTGCTGCGTTCGGCGCCTGTGCCAGCAACATCGCCCATTTCTTGGCCTTCGTCAGGCAGCGCGCCAACAGTGACCGTCAGCTTCTGACGCTTGCCGTCGCGAATCACTTCTAGTTCGGCTTTGCTACCGTCCTTGAGGTTGCCTATCAAGTGCGGCAGGTCAGCCGACATGATGATTGGCTGGCCGTTGGCACTCAGAATCACGTCACCGACCTGCAGGCCACCCTTGGCAGCCGGGCCATCTTCAAGCACCTGAGCAACCAGCGCACCGGCAGGCTTGTCCAGACCAAACGATTCGGCAAGGTCCTTGTTCACTTCCTGAATAACCACACCCAGCCAGCCACGGCTGACTTTGCCGCTGGCCTTGAGCTGGTTGGCCACATCCATGGCGACGTCAATCGGAATCGCGAACGACAACCCCATGAAACCACCGGAGCGGGTAAATATCTGCGAGTTGATCCCGACTACCTCACCCGCCATGTTGAACAGCGGGCCACCCGAATTACCCGGGTTGATGGCAACGTCCGTCTGAATGAACGGCACATAGGTGTCGTTTGGCAGACTACGACCCTTGGCGCTGACAATGCCTTTGGTCACGGAGTGATCGAAGCCGAATGGCGAGCCGATCGCCAGCACCCACTCACCCACCTTGAGCGTGTTGGAGTTGCCCAGTTTCGCTGTAGGGAGGTCCTTGCCGTCAATTTTCAGAACCGCAACGTCGGTGCGCGAGTCGGTACCGATCAGCTTGGCTTTCAACTCGCTGCGATCAGAAAGGCGCACAAGAATCTCGTCGGCACCGTCGATCACATGATTATTGGTCAGAATGTAACCATCGGGGGAAATGATAAAGCCCGAGCCCAGTGACTGGGCTTCGCGCTGACGATCACCCTTGCCGGCTCCCGGCGGACGCGACCCTGGCGGCATGCTGCGCTCGAGAAATTCGCGCAGCATGGGCGGCAAGCCTTCCAGGTCAGGCATCTGCTGATTGGCTATGGCGCGATCAGGCAGTTTCTGGCGCGTACTGATATTCACCACTGCTGGCGAGGCCTGCTCGACCAGCCCGGTAAAATCCGGCAGGTTCTCGGCTTGAGCCGTAGCAACCTGGCCGAGCATGAGCACAGCGGCAATCAGTGAAAAGTAGGACTTCATGCGTGGTATCGACATATAGCTCCCGTTGGTAACGAGCAAAAAATTAAGCAGTACAAGCAACTGACTCAAAGACCTCAAGCAGCGATGCTCATCTCTGGATCAGCGACATGGCCTCTGGAAACGACAAAAGGCCAAAGCTGCGAGGCTGTGACCTATAGAAAAAAACCAGAGTTTTTGCAACGTGCAAACCTCACCAAACATTTCAGTACCTGCGCCCAGGCCAGTTTGAATGCGCCCTGGCGACTCTTGAAACCCAGGATGAAAATTTTTACATCCTGGAATTCGTGACTTCAAATGTTTATTTTTTGGCTGGAGATTCGTCGTTACGCATCGACAAGGCTATACGCTCGGCGGTGCCCATCGGTATTTCTCCGACGACCGTCACCATCATGTCGCCCTGCGGTGTTGTGAGACGACGCGAGACCGCCACTGTCGGGCCTAGCTGAGTGCGAATATCCGAAGATGCGCCGCCTTTCACTGCCTCGATGAACACTGAAAAACGCGCCAGACCGTCGCCATACATCAGATGGGTAACGGAGGATTGCGTGGAGGAGTCCTTGCGCACACCACTGCTGCTGACTTCGAAACCAGGCGGCAGCCAATCAGAATGCCATGCCACAGAACTTATGGACGGCTCAGGCTTGGCTTTCAACACAGACACGGGCTTGCAGTCGGCGCTAGTGTTGAGCATTTGCTCGGACAGAACGCCGGCGGTATCGAGATCGGTAAACTGGAAACGTTCGAGCAGTTGCCCCTTCTCGCTCAACAGAAGCGACTTGAGCACAAGACCGGTTTCGTTATCCAGGTGAAGTTCAAGGCCGTATCGATGCTGGTCCTTGGGGGACAGCGCAACGATAGTTGCCTGACGACCGGCCACTCTGGATTTTCCGACAATTTTTATGTCGTACCAGGCGGAAAGTCTTTTGACATCGAATGCGCGGGCAGATGAGTCGACCGGATTGGCCACACCCGCTTCAAGCGTGCCGCTGACGCACTGTGTAAGCCCGTCAACACGCAGAACTTCCTGAGCAGAGCCATCAAGCTGCAACAAACGCTCCTGAACATGCCCATCCGCTATGCGGTGCCAGATTCGATGGGTAGAAAAACTACCATTGCGTTCGTATACAAAGGTGCCTTGATAGCTCTGCTGCTGATCAACCTTGGCAAGACGATTGATTGCGTCTTGCGCATCATCAGCCTGTACCGGGAGGGCAAGCCATCCACCAAGCAGTAATGGCAGTAGAGGGACGGCTCGCATGATCCTCCTTAACGGTTTTCCAGACTCGCAGCACGTGCGTAAGGCAGCGCGCTTTCAGTACCTTTCAACGCTGCTTCCTGGGCGTGCTGACGCAGGTAGCCAGGCAGACGTTGATCACCTTGACCAGCACCCTGCAACACGCCGTTGGCCATAGGGCCAGGCGCCTGCTCGGTACTTTCAGTGTAGCCAGCCAGTACGGCAGGGCCTTTCACTTGTGGAACAGTCAGGTTGGCAGGCTGTTGGGTCTGCTGTGCCAGTTGTGCACCGGCGATATCGTCCTGGTTGTACAGGCGGACACCGGCCAGAACGGCTACGGTAACCGACGCTGCAACAGCCAGACGACCCAGCGTGCGCCAAGGTCCACGTGCTGCTTTGAGCGGGCTGACTTCATCGGCGATCGCGGCAGATACAGCAGCCGAAATATCCAGATGCGGGATCAGCAGCTCTTTGTGCATAGCTGCACGAGCAACTTGGTAACGCGACCAGGTAGCGCGAGTATCGGCATCGTCAATGGCATTCAATACCCGACGTAATTCCAGTTCGTCCGCTTCGTTATCCAGTACCGCGGACAGCGATTCCTGCAGGGCTTCACGACTCATGGCGGGTTCCTCTCTTGGGCTATCGCCGCTGTCTCAGGATTCCTGCAACAACGGCTGCAGGGCTTTATCGATGGCTTCCCGAGCGCGGAAGATCCGAGAGCGCACGGTACCAACAGGACACTGCATGACGCTCGCAATGTCTTCATAACTCAGACCATCGAATTCACGTAAAGTTAGCGCCGTACGTAAATCTTCCGGGAGAAGCTGGATGGTCCGATGGACGGTGCCCTCGATCTCATCTCTCAACAATGCACGTTCCGGCGACTCGATGTCCTTGAGGCCATGATCGCCGTCGTAGAACTCCGCGTCTTCAGACCTTACATCGCTATCCGGTGGACGCCGACCTCGCGACACCAAATAGTTTTTCGCCGTGTTAATGGCGATGCGATACAGCCAGGTATAAAAAGCACTGTCACCGCGAAAGTTTCCGAGAGCACGGTAAGCCTTGATAAAGGCTTCCTGTGCAACGTCCTGAGCCTCATGGGTGTCGTGCACGAATCGCACGATCAACCCTAGAATTTTGTGCTGATACTTCAGCACCAACAGATTAAATGCTCGCGTATCGCCACGCTGTACGCGCTCGACAAGCTGCTGATCCTCTTCCTGGGTTAGCATGAACACTCCTCGTTAAGCATGAAGGAGTGCTGCAACTGACATTGTTCAGGCTCGCAAACATAGACTCGGGCTTTTCGCAAAAGTTCTCCCCCTTCAAGCAAGTTTCCTGCGGGCCATCGTAAAGCCTGCACGAAAAAC
>NZ_LJQT01000333.1:12914-24994 GCF_001400515.1 Pseudomonas meliae
AACGCAGCGCGACACGGTCGGCTGCGTGAATAGTCTTGTCGCCGGTTTCGCAGTTGATGATCACTTATCTAACCCTGCGAAAACGACGCTGTTCCTGTGTAGGCAACCTGCTATTGAGCATGGATCCTGGCAAAAAGTTCCATTGGCACAATCACAGGCGTGAGCCGCAGACTGCACAAAGTTCTTTGAAATCAGTGCACTGGAGCATTTCCAGTAACGGATAACAGGGAAAACAATATGCATGACATCCGGGACTGGAGCACAATCCATACCCGCTGTGGTCTCACATTGCCATGTAGGCGTGGCTATTGTGCCGTTACCCCAATACTTATACTAGTGGTCGCCAAGGGCAGAATTCGTAGATGAGTCAACATTTTCAGCATGACGTACTGGTAATTGGCAGTGGCGCTGCCGGATTGAGCCTGGCACTGACGCTTCCCGGACACCTGAGCATCGCAGTGCTGAGCAAAGGCGATCTGGCCAATGGCTCGACATTCTGGGCCCAGGGCGGTGTGGCAGCAGTACTGGATGACACCGATACCGTGCAGTCTCATGTTGAAGACACGCTGAATGCCGGCGGCGGCCTTTGCAACGAAGAAGCAGTGCGTTTCACCGTCGAGCACAGCCGCGAGGCCATTCAGTGGCTGATCGATCAGGGCGTGCCTTTCACTCGGGGCGATGACGCAGATACCGACGAAAGCGGCTTTGAATTCCACCTGACACGCGAAGGCGGTCACAGCCACAGGCGGATCATCCACGCCGCCGATGCCACAGGCGCAGCGATCTTTCGTACCCTGCTTGAACAAGCCCGTAAACGGCCGAATATCGAACTGCTCGAACAGCGCGCCGCCATCGACCTGATCACCGAACGCCGTCTCGGGCTGGAAGGCCAGCGCTGCCTGGGCGCTTATGTACTCAATCGCAACAGCGGTGAAGTGGACACCTACGGCGCGCGCTTTACCATCCTCGCGTCAGGTGGCGCTGCCAAGGTTTATCTGTACACCAGCAACCCCGACGGTGCCTGCGGCGATGGCATCGCCATGGCCTGGCGTTCCGGTTGCCGGGTGGCGAATCTGGAATTCAACCAGTTTCACCCCACCTGCCTGTATCACCCCCAGGCCAAGAGTTTTCTGATCACCGAAGCACTTCGCGGTGAAGGCGCTTACCTCAAGTTGCCCAGCGGCGAACGTTTTATGCCACGGTTCGACGAACGGGCAGAACTGGCCCCTCGCGATATTGTTGCCCGTGCGATAGACCACGAAATGAAGCGACTGGGTATCGACTGCGTTTATCTGGACATCAGCCACAAACCGGAAGCCTTCATCAAGACCCACTTTCCAACCGTCTACGAGCGCTGCCTGGAATTCTCCATCGACATCACTCGTCAGCCGATTCCGGTGGTCCCGGCGGCGCATTACACCTGTGGTGGTGTCATGGTAGACAGCAAGGGCCACACCGACGTGCCTGGCCTGTACGCCATCGGCGAGACCAGCTTCACCGGCCTGCACGGTGCCAACCGCATGGCCAGCAACTCACTGCTGGAGTGCTTCGTGTATGCACGCTCGGCAGCGGCAGACATCGAGCAGCAACTGGCCGACGTACAGATGCCCACCGACCTTCCGGCGTGGGACGCCAGCCAGGTCACTGATTCGGACGAAGACGTGATCATCGCGCACAACTGGGATGAACTGAGACGATTCATGTGGGACTACGTCGGCATTGTGCGTACCAACAAGCGCCTGCAACGCGCTCAGCACCGTGTGCGTTTGTTGCTGGATGAGATACAGCAACTACAAGGTCAGCCGTGACCTGATCGAGTTACGCAACCTGGCGCAGGTGGCGGAACTGATGATCTGTTCGGCCATGCAGCGCAAGGAAAGCCGTGGCCTGCATTACACGCTGGACTATCCCGACATGTTGCCGGAGGCGCTGGACACTATTCTGGTACCGCCCACTTACGTCGGCTGAACTTCAGGCGCACACGCAGACGCCGGTGCGTGTCCGGCGTGAGCGCATCAAGCGGGATGCAGCAGCTTTTTATGGAGCGGCCCGGCCGGCCTGCGATAATTGGGCGAAAACGCAGAATCACGACCAACGGTAACGCGAGGCTGTCCGGACATAACTGCACGGGCTGCCAGCCGTCGCGTTGATTCCACAATTGCCAGCCTTGACGATCGCGCTTCAGCGCGGTGAAGGCTGCCGGATGACTGAGCAGGATCGAGCGCGGCAACGTCCAGGCAGCATGCATCAGGCAGAACAGCACACCCAGTGCCAACGCCAACGCCAACGAAGCGATGTTCAGCCAGGACAACGCGATCAGCGCCAGCAGCTGAACGGCGAGATACGCCGTCAACAGCAGGCGCGAGGCCTGCCAGTGACATTCAAATCGATCACTTGGGCTGGACACGATCCAGAATCATGCGAACCATACGTTGCAATTCAGCATCCTCGGACTCGGCGCGCTGCATGAACCAGCCGAACATGTCCTGATCTTCACAAGTGAGCAAACGGCGATACAGATCGCGGTCCACGTCATTCAAATGGGGATAGACCTCCCGGACAAACGGCACCAGCAGCACGTCCAGTTCAAGCATGCCACGGCGGCTGTGCCAGTAAAGGCGGTTGAGTTCGACGTCTTCGACCATGGAGCGCTCCTCAAAGTAGGCGGCAAGTATACAGCCGTGAGCCGGGCACGCGAATCTTGCAATGGTCGCAGCAGTTTTCACGTACCCCGGTATGCATAACCTCGACTCGGCACTATGATGTGCCCCCGGACTTTTTTCCCAATCTGCGATGACCATGACCCAAAAAGCTTTTTTCTGCACGCTATCCCATGAGGGCGTTCTCGCCATTCGCGGCGTGGATGCCAGCAAGTTTCTTCAGGGGCAGCTGACGTGCAACCTCAATTATCTGAATGAAGACAAGTCCAGCCTCGGTGCCCGCTGCACGCAGAAGGGCCGGATGCAGTCGAGTTTTCGCATCGTTTTCGAAGGCGACGGCTGCCTGCTGGCGATGGCCAGCGAGCTGATCGAGCCGCAACTGCTGGACTTGCGTAAATACGCAGTGTTCTCCAAATCGAAACTGACTGACGAAAGCGCAGAATGGGTGCGCTTCGGCCTGCAGGATGGCGACAGTGCCCTGGTCGGCCTGGGCCTGGACCTGGCGCAGGAAACCGATGCGGTGGTACGAGCCAATGAGCTCATCGCAATCCGCGTCTCCCCGGGCCGCGCCGAACTCTGGGTACGCGCCGGGCAGGCAGACAGCGTCAAATCGCAGCTGGCTTCGCAGTTGAGCGAAGGTCCGCTCAATGACTGGTTGCTGGGTCAGATACGGGCCGGCATCGGCCAGGTATTCGGTAGCACCCGCGAGGAGTTCATCCCGCAGATGATCAACCTGCAGGCGGTCGGCGGCGTCAGCTTCAAGAAGGGCTGCTACACCGGCCAGGAAATCGTTGCGCGCATGCAATACCTGGGCAAACTCAAACGCAGGCTCTACCGCCTGACGC
Organism: Pseudomonas meliae; assembly: GCF_001400515.1. Taxonomy (NCBI): domain Bacteria; kingdom Pseudomonadati; phylum Pseudomonadota; class Gammaproteobacteria; order Pseudomonadales; family Pseudomonadaceae; genus Pseudomonas; species Pseudomonas meliae. The sequence continues at coordinate 16,420 of NZ_LJQT01000333.1, forward strand.
TGAGCAGCGAAGAAATCCCCGAGCCGGGTACGGCACTGTTTTCGCCGGTACACGCCAGCGCGGTGGGCAATGTGGTCATCGCCGCGCAGTCCGGCCAGAATGTTGAACTGCTCGCCGTATTGCAGGGCGATGCGGCAGAAAATGGCCATATAAATCTTGGCTCGCCAGAAGGCGCAGCGCTGCAAATGAGTGATCTGCCCTACATACTGGACAGCAAACTCGAAACTCAGCGCTAAGCCAGACGAACACATTCAGGTTCCTAGTGTCTTTAGAGCGTTCCAGTGCACATGCTGGCGCTCTGCGGAGCGCGCGGAAAACTCTGGACACCCCCAACGGCTGCGAGATGCAACATGAGCAAGATGGCTGACGAGGTGCAAAGAAACTTGATCAAGGCCATCGACAGAGATGCCTTGTTTCTGCCTACCCTGCCGGAAGTAGCACTGAGAATTCGCCTTGCCGCCGAAGACACCGAAATCAGCATTTCGGCCCTGAGCAAGGTCATCGGTAGCGATACAGCCCTTTCCGCACGCCTGATAAAGGTCGCGAACAGCCCTCTGCTGCGCCCGAATTTTGAAGTCAGCGACGTCACCACCGCGGTTCGGCGCCTGGGCGTCAATTACACCTGTAACTTGGCTATCGGCCTGGTGGTCGAGCAGATGTTCCACGCGAAGTCTCCCGTCATCGAGCAGAAGATGCGCGATATCTGGAAGCAGAGCCTGCAGGTTGCCGGCATCAGTTACACACTGTGTCAGAACTACACGAATCTCAAACCCGACCAGGCCACACTCGCCGGGCTGATCCACTTGATCGGGATTCTGCCGATCCTGACGTATGCCGAAGACCATTACGAGCTGCTGGCCGATCCGATCAGCCTCAACCACGTGATCGACAGCATTCACCCGGTCATTGGCGAACGCCTGCTGCGCTCATGGGACTTTCCCGAGCCGCTGGCCTGCGTGCCGATTCAGTTCCAGAACTTCGCGCGCGTATCGAAAAGTCCGGACTACACAGATCTGGTGCAGATCGCCACAGTGCATATCCACAGGAACACCGACCACCCCTTCAGCCTCATCGAGATGGTCGACCTGCCTGCGTTCAGCCAACTGAGGCTTGCCAGGGCTGAAGGCATGCTGAGCGCCCAGATGGACGAAGCGAAGAGCATGCTTTACTAGGATCAGGGCGCACTGAAACTGACCCGAACCTTCAAACCCCGCTCGGCACCATCGTGCAAGGTGATTCTGGCCAGATGCGCACGGCATATCTCTCCCACAATAGCCAGACCGAGCCCGGCACCGCTGCCCTGCTGACTGCGACGGTAGAAACGCTCGAAAACCCGCTCCCGCTCATCTGCCGGAATGCCAGGGCCATCATCCTCGACCTCCAGAACAGCCGGCGCATACACCCGCAACACCACGTTACCGCCCGGTGAAGTGTGAGCCAGCGCATTGTCGATCAGGTTGCTCAACAGTTCGTTCAGCAACGTCGGCTCGCCACGCAGCCAGACCGGCTCGTCAGCCTCCAGCGCCAGCGCGACGCCGCGTGAATGAGCCAACGGCGCCATGGCCATGCCCAGCTCTCTTGCCAGCTGGCTGAGGTCCAGTTGTTGCGCGACACCTTCGGCAATGGCCCGCGCGCCGTTTTCAATCCGCGCCAGTGACAGCAACTGATTGGCCAGATGCGTGAGCCGATCCGTGCCAAGTGCGGCTGATTCCAGCGTACTGCGCCAATGTTGCGGGTCGCGCTCACGCAGGCCCAGCTCAACCCGCGCCTTGAGCGCGGCCAGCGGCGTGCGCAGTTCATGGGCAGCATCGGCGATGAACTGCGCCTGGCGCTCGAACTGCAGGCGCAGCCGCTCGGTAAAGTGGTTCAGCGCCCCTACCAGCGGACGTAGTTCATGCTGCACCTCAACCATTGGCAATGAGCGCAGATCATCTGGCTGACGCTCTTCTACTGCGGTGCGCAAGCGCTCCAGCGGTCGCAGTGCCGCACTGACCGTGAACCAGACCAGCAGCAGTGCGCCCCCACCGAGCATGCCCAGACGCAGCAACGTGTCGGCCATCAGGCTGCGCGCCATGCCCTTGCGCGCCTCCTGGGTTTCGGCAACACGAATTTCAGCCGTGCCGTTCATGCCTGGATCAGTCACCGGCTTGAGCAGGCTGACCACACGTACATCCTGCCCTTGATAAATCCCGTTATAAAACTTCGCCAGCGCAGGGTAATCGTCGGTACGCAAAGTGCCCGGTGGTGGCGAAGGCAGATTTTCATAACCGGAAATCAGCTTCTGATGGATGTCGTTGACCTGATAATAGATTCGTCCTTCGCTGTCGTAGGCAAAGGTATCCAGCGCCACATAGGGAATATCGGCGCTCAGCGTGCCATCACGCTGGGTCAGGCCGGCAGCGATGGTTCTTGCTGACGCCAGCAACGTGCGGTCGTAGGCGGTATCGGCCACTTCGCGGCCATTCCAGTAAGCGCTCATGCCGCTGGCCAGCATCAACACCACCAGCAGCAACGCCAGGTTCCACAATAACCGCCAGCGCAGGCTGTCGTTAATCATCGCGGCTTTCAAGCAGATACCCCAGACCCCGAAAGGTCACGATGGCCACAGAATGCCCGTCGAGCTTCTTGCGCAGGCGATGGACGTAGATTTCGATGGCGTCAGGGCTGGCCTCCTCGTCGAGGCCGAAAACCTGCGCGGCCAGTTGCTCCTTGCTCATCACCCGACCTGGCCGGGCGATAAGCGCTTCCAGCACCGCCTGTTCGCGAGACGTCAGGGCCAGCAGCTCCTCGCCGAGCGTGAAACGCCGGGTGTCCAGATCATAGGCCAGTACGCCGCAGCGCTGTTGCCGCTCGCCACCCAGCACGCTGCGACGCAGCAATGCCTTGACCCTGGCCTCCAGCTCGGACAGCTCGAAAGGCTTGGCCAGGTAGTCGTCGGCCCCCAGGTTCAGGCCATGAACGCGATCCTTGACGTCGCTGCGCGCGGTCAGCATCAACACCGGAAGGTTTTTGCTGCGCGCCCGCAGACGCGCCAGCACTTCAAAGCCGTCCATACGCGGCAAGCCGACGTCGAGAATGGCGACGGCGTATTCCTCGCTGCTCAACGCCAGGTCGGCGGCAACGCCATCATGCAGTACATCAACGGTCAAACCTGCGCTTTTGAGCGCCTGCGCGACACTTTCAGCCAATTGCAGATGATCTTCCACAAGAAGAACACGCATCGCCGTCTCCTGATTGTCACTGTTGTTATCGATCTGGGCATCGAGGCTTGTGGCGGTGGAGTTTACAGGCAGGCCGCCGCCTGTGAAGGACAGAAACGATTCGCGGCCCTTCAATTGCGACATGAAAGGTAGCTGAAAGGTTTGCGAAAGGTTCGTCATTTAGCATCGCCAGACGACCCGGCAAAAGGGTACGTACAAAGGGTACGTACAAAACAGGCGCCCGGATGCGTCTGGACAATAAAAACAATAAATCGCTAAACGGAGTCACGTCATGTCTATGCCAGCCCAGGCTTGCCAGTCCATTGAGCACAGCCCGTCGCGGTTTTCCCCGCACCCGTCGCGCCCCTGCTCCACCTTCCTGCAAAACATCAGCGCCCACCGCTGTACCGATGGCACTTGCGTGTCAGCCAACAGGTCTCGTGGTGCGCGAGACAAAAGCATCTGCTGAACAGCTTCTCTCTTCCAAAAACAAAAATATCTCTGGAGACTGAACATGAAATCCCCTCTGCGTCAGATAGCCGCCACCGCCGCCTGCATGCTGGTTGCCAGCCAGTTGTTTGCTGCCGAGCCAAAGCGTCCGGAATGCATTGCACCCGCCTCACCAGGTGGCGGATTCGACTTGACCTGCAAGCTGGTGCAAAGCGCGCTGATCAACGAAAAGATTCTGACCTCGCCCATGCGCGTGACCTACATGCCTGGGGGCGTCGGCGCAGTGGCCTACAACGCAGTTGTAGCTCAGCGCCCCGCAGATGCTGGCACGCTGGTCGCGTGGTCCAGCGGTTCGCTGCTCAATCTGGCGCAGGGAAAATTCGGCCGTTTCGATGAAAACGCAGTACGCTGGCTCGCCGCCGTGGGCACAAGCTATGGCGCCATTGCAGTGAAGAGCGACTCGCCATACAAGAACCTCGACGATCTGGTCAAAGCGCTCAAGGCCGACCCGAGCAAGGTAGTCATCGGCTCAGGCGGCACCGTAGGCAGCCAGGACTGGATGCAGACCGCATTGATCGCCAAGGCTGCAGACATCAACCCGCGCGCCTTGCGTTATGTCGCGCTGGAGGGCGGTGGGGAAATCGCTACTGCCCTGCTTGGCGGCCACATTCAGGTGGGCAGTACCGACATCTCCGACTCCATGCCGCACATTTTGAGTGGCGACATGCGCCTGCTCGCCGTATTCGCCGAGAAGCGCATCGACGAACCCGAAATGAAAGACATCCCCACCGCCAAGGAGCAGGGCTACGACATCGTCTGGCCTGTGGTGCGTGGCTTCTACCTCGGGCCGAAGGTCAGCGACGAAGACTACAACTGGTGGAAAGCCTCGTTCGACAAGATCCTGGCCTCTGAAGACTTCGCCAAGCTGCGTGATCAGCGCGAGCTGTTCCCCTTCGCCATGACCGGCGCGGAGCTGGACACCTACGTAAAGAAGCAGGTTGCCGACTACAAACTGCTGGCCAAGGAATTCGGCCTGATTCAGTAATTGAACTCAATTGACTGACGTTAAGTTGCGCCCGCACAGCGGGCGCGACTCAGGAGCTTCTCATGGTCATACAACGCATTTTTGCTGCCGTACTGCTACTGGCATGCGCAGGTCTGGCCCTTATGGCCTGGCCTTATCAAGCGCCGTTCTCCTATGAACCGGTCGGACCACGCGCTTTCCCGCTGCTGATGCTCGGGTTGATGGGTGCCGCCCTGCTGTACCTGCTGATTCGGCCCACACCCATTGTCCACACCGAGGAAGAACCGGCACTGGACCGTGAAACCCTGATCAAGATTGGCGCATGCATCATTCTGCTGCTGATATTCGCCGGGCTGTTCGAACCCCTGGGCTTCATCCTCAGCAGCATCCTGATCGGCATTCCCATGGCACGCCTGTATGGCGGACGCTGGCTGCCGAGCGTGGTGGTGCTGATTCTGATGAGCGTCGGCCTTTACCTGTTATTCGACAAGGCCATGGACGTTCCCTTGCCTTTAGGCCTGCTCAGCGTTCTGGAGAACTGATATGGATACTTTCAGCTACCTGGGCCAGGGGTTCGGCGTCGCCCTCACCCCTTACAACCTGATTACCGCACTGTCCGGCACATTGATTGGTACCGTCGTCGGCCTGCTGCCGGGGCTTGGGCCTATCAACGGGGTGGCGCTGCTGATCCCCATTGCCTTTGCGCTGGGCCTGCCGCCTGAATCGGCACTGATTCTGTTAGCGGCCGTGTACCTGGGCTGTGAATACGGCGGACGTATCAGTTCGATCCTGCTGAACATTCCGGGCGAAGCGTCCACCGTCATGACCACGCTGGACGGCTATCCAATGGCACGCCAGGGGCTGGCCGGCGTCGCTCTGTCGCTGTCAGCATGGAGTTCGTTCATCGGTGCATTCATCGCCACTTGCGGCATGGTGCTGTTCGCGCCGTTGCTCGCCAAGTGGGCGATTGCCTTCGGTCCGGCGGAATATTTCGTACTGATGGTGTTCGCCATCGTCTGCCTGGGCGGCATGGCCGGTGACAGGCCATTGAAGACATTCGTTGCCGCGCTGATCGGGCTTTTCCTGTCTGCGGTAGGCATTGATGCCAACAGCGGGGTGTACCGTTTTACGGGCGACAACATTCATCTGACCGACGGCATTCAGTTCGTGGTGCTGGTCCTGGGTCTGTTTTCAATCAGTGAAATCCTGTTGCTGCTGGAAAAGACTCATCGCGGCCAAGAGGCGGTCAAGGCCACTGGGCGCATGATGTTCAACGTCAAGGAAGCCGCTGCCGTGTTCGTGGTGAACATTCGCTGTGGTCTGCTGGGCTTCATTCTTGGCGTACTGCCGGGTGCCGGTGCGACACTGGCCAGCGCAGTCGCTTACATGACGGAAAAACGTATCGCCGGCCCTGGCGGCAAGTTTGGCCAGGGCGACATGCGCGGTCTGGCCGCTCCCGAGACCGCCATCGGGGCAACCGCTTGCGGCGCATTGGTGCCGATGCTGACGCTGGGTGTTCCGGGCTCGGGCACCACGGCGGTGATGATCGGCGCGTTGTCGCTGTACAACATCACGCCCGGTCCGATGCTGTTCCAACAGCAACCGGACATCGTATGGGGCCTGATCGCTTCGTTGTTCATCGCCAACATCATGCTGGTGATCCTCAACATCCCGATGATCCGTATCTTCACGCGCATCCTCGCCGTGCCGAACTGGGCGCTGGTCCCGGTGATTGCGATCATCACCGGGATCGGCGTGTATGCAGTGCACGCTACCACCTTCGACCTGTTCCTGATGGTCGGCATCGGCATCTTCGGTTACATCCTGCGCAAGCTGGATTTCCCGCTGTCGCCGATTCTGCTCGGTTTCATCCTCGGTGGTCTGATGGAGCAGAACCTGCGACGCGCCCTGTCGATCTCCAACGGCGAACTGGGGATTCTCTGGGCCAGCCCGATCACCCTCGGGGTCTGGGTGGTGACCGTGTTCATGCTGCTGTTTCCGCTGATCCGTATCTGGCGCAAGCGCGCAAAACAGCAGGCTGCCGCAACGCATGGCTGATTCGTCACTGCGTCAATGGTGGGCAACGCCGCTGGTCGGCCTGCTCGGCGGCTACCTCGCCAGCCAGGTTGGCTGGCCGCTGCCGTGGATGGTTGGCTCGTTGCTGGCAATCATCCTGGTGCGCTGCCTGACACCCTGGCAACTGGCGCAGATTCCGGGTGGCCGTAAATGCGGGCAACTGATCATCGGTATCGGCATCGGTTTGCATTTCACGCCAGTGGTTATCGAGCAGGTGCTCGCGCATTTCGGGCTGATTTTCATCGGCGCGCTGGTCACCAGTCTGTCGTGTCTGGTTGGCGTCTGGCTGATGCTGCGCACCGGAGAAGATCGCCCTACGGCGTTCTTTTCGAGCATGCCGGGCGGTTCCGGGGAGATGGTCAACCTTGGCGCACGTAACGGTGCAACGCTAAGCAGCGTCGCAGCCGCGCAAAGTCTTCGGGTGCTGGCAGTAGTATTGTGCGTGCCGGCGATCTTCAAATACCTGCTGGGTGACGGTACGCCTTCACTGCATGCCACGGCGGTCGATTGGCGCTGGCTGGCATTCCTGCTGCCGGTCGGCGCAGCTCTGGCCTGGCTGTGGCAACGTCTCAAGCAACCCAACCCGTGGCTGTTCGGCCCTCTGTTGCTCAGTGCCGTAGTGAGCGTGGTCTGGAACCTGAAAATCGGCTTGCCCAACGGTGCCAGCCAGCTGGGTCAGCTACTGATCGGCAGCGGGCTGGGTTGTCATTTCAATCGGGCATTCTTTCGGCGTGCGCCATCGTTCCTCGCGCGCACGCTGTTGGGCACCGCGCTGACCATGTTGATTGCCGCACTGGCTGCGCTGGGGCTGAGCGCCCTCACCCACCTGGATCTGCGCTCACTGACGCTGGGCATGATGCCCGGTGGCATTGCCGAAATGAGCCTGACAGCAGAAGTGCTGCAACTGTCGGTCCCCCTGGTGACGGCCATGCAGGTCATGCGCCTGCTGTTCGTGCTGTTTCTTGCTGAGCCGCTGTACCGGCGCTGGGACAAGCGGTTCGCTGACTGAGCCCAATCAGAAGCACTTTGATCAGAGAACGGGCAAGCGCCAGTCGATTGGCTCGATGCCGTTTTGCTCAAGGTACTTGTTGGCCCGCCCGAAATGCCCGTTACCCAGGAAGCCTTTGTAGGCTGACAACGGCGAAGGATGGACGGAGGTCAGCACCAGGTGCTTGGTCGCATCGACCAGTTTCTGCTTGCTCTGCGCATGAGCGCCCCACAGCAGGAACACCAGATTCGGCTGATGCTCGCTGACCACTTGAATGATCCGGTCCGTGAAGTGCTGCCAGCCTTTTCCCGCATGCGAAGCTGCGTTGGCGCGCTCGACGGTAAGAGTCGTGTTAAGCAACAGCACGCCCTGATCAGCCCATGATTGCAGGCAGCCGTGATTGGGAATGTCGATATTCAGGTCGCGTTTGAGTTCTTTATAGATATTGACCAGTGACGGCGGCGTCGGCACGCCTGGCTGCACCGAGAAACACAGACCGTGAGCCTGATTCGGACCGTGATACGGGTCCTGACCGAGGATCACCACTTTCACATTGTTGAGCGGCGTCGAATTCAGCGCATTGAAAATCAGCGGCCCAGGCGGATAGATCTCTTTACCCGCGGCATGCTCCTGGCTCAGAAACTCGCGCAACTGCGCCATATAGGGCTGCTCGAATTCATCGCGCAGCGCTTCCTTCCAGCTGGGCTCAAGCTTGATGCGGTCGTCGCTAGTCATGGTTACATCCGGTAAAAACAATGCGCGGACACTAGAAAAGCCCGGCAGCAAAGTCAATGCCGGTTTCTACATGCGCCTTTACGATCGGACGCAGAGCGTCCA
>NZ_LJQT01000333.1:25016-26784 GCF_001400515.1 Pseudomonas meliae
GCGTCGGCACGATAGTCAGTTCGCAGCAGCCAGCTCACCGCTCTGGCATGGCAGTGAGCGCAGGTTTCAGCTACCGATGCCCGCCCCGACCATCACCGCGCCCGCCTCGTCCATGATCACGGCCATCGCGTCCGCCTCGACCGCCATGGTCCTCCCAGCCGCGGTTGCCTCGGTCGCCGCGGAAGCCGTCATTGCGTCCGAAACCACCATTGCCGCGGAAGCCGTCATTACGCCCAAAACCGCCATTGCCGCGAAAGCCGTCGTTTCTCCAGCCATAACCCGGTGGGCGTCCCGGCTGGTAGTAGCGTGGCACTGGCGGCGGCGCGTAATAACGCGGTGCCGGGGCGTAGTAGCGTGGTTGGGTGTAATAGCGTGGCTGAGGCGCTACATAGATGCGCTGCTCCTGATAGTAGGTGGAGCGGTAGCCATTGTCGTACGCGTAAGCGCCACCGACGACGGTTGTCGGCTGCGTGTACACATCGGATTCGTAGTAACCAGGGCCTGCGTAGCAACCGGCAAGGAAAAGGGTCAGCAACGTGATAAGCAAGGGTCTTCGATACATGGCGGCCTCCTGGACCGCGATTGGGCACGAATCAGCGACGCTGATCGGCGTCCGCCAAAGCAGTTGACGGACAGAAGTTCAGACACCGAAAAGGGAATCTAGTGCGTTGGCGCAGCGTGTAAACCCTAGTAAAGATGATGGCCATCCTTCACTCAAGGGCTCTAAAGCCGGGGCATGCAGGCATGTTTCGACTTCCTGCAAAGATGCTACAAAACATTTCAAAGCACCCATGCATCAACACAGTGCGGTTACGCACCAGCACAAGGCAGTTTCCCTCGGGGCTGACCTGCGATGGTCCGGGCAGGCCTTGAAAAACAAAGGACTTGGCGAGTTGGCACAAGTCTCGCTTGATGAATGGCGTGCAGGAGTCAACACAGGTTCGCGGCACCACAATTTGCAATAGCCGACTAGGGTTCCGGCTTGCCGACAGGCAAGTGGCTGGTCCGAGAGTTGGCGACCTCCAGTAAGAGGTTACACGGCGGGACAAAAGCCCGGGAGACAGGGACACCAGTGGTGTCACGTTGCTCCTGGCCGCCTTTTTTCACTACTGGAGATTTCTCAACATGCAAAAGTCTCGTCTCTTCGGTCTGCTCACGGCAGGCCTGCTTGCTGCGTTGAGCCTCTCGGCGAATGCCGCCCAAAAAGATCACTTCAATGTCTGCTGGACCATCTACGCAGGCTGGATGCCGTGGGAATACGCAGGTAGCCAGGGCATCGTCGACAAGTGGGCGAAAAAATACGGCATCAAGATCGATGTCACCCAGCTCAATGACTACGTCGAATCCATCAACCAGTACACCGCTGGCCAGTTCGATGGCTGCACCATGACCAACATGGACGCACTGACCATTCCGGCTGCGGGCGGTGTGGAAAGCACGGCACTGATCGTCAGCGATTTCTCCAATGGCAACGACGGCATCGTGCTCAAGGGCGAGGGCAAAAAAGTCGCCGACCTGAAAGGCATGGACGTCAACCTGGTCGAGCTGTCGGTGTTTCACTACCTGCTGGCCCGGGCGCTGGACAGCGTCAAGCTCAGCGAAAAAGACCTGAAGGTCGTCAACACCTCGGATGCCGATATCTCGGCAGCCTTCAATACCGATGATGTGCAGGCCGTTACCACCTGGAACCCGATGCTGTCGGACATTAAAGCCAAACCCGGCGTGACCGAAGTGTTCAACTCCAGTCAGATTTGAACCGCCCCGGGTT
>NZ_LJQT01000332.1:0-850 GCF_001400515.1 Pseudomonas meliae
AAACCCGGGGCGGTTCACAACCCCTTATTGGTTGATTCTGCGGTCTTCGTTTCCGAGTACCGCAAAGCGTCTCTGTAGCTCAGCAAGGCCAGACCGTGCTTGGCGCAGCTGTTGTGAAGTATTGGCTATTTCGGCTGGGTTGCCCTCATCTATAGCGTCTTGAAGCTCGTCCGTGAGATTGTTAACCATGAGTTGCTTATCTTCGATTTCTTGCCTCAATGCAGCACCAACTCCACGTGGGCAGACTTGTACGTCGCGTGACGATGAGCCCATTTGATAGACTCGTTTCCCTCCGCCCAATAGGGATTTGGGTGTAAATGGGATTTCTAGCCCGCCAGCCGCAGGTTTGAAGTCTCGTTGTTGGAGCTTGTTGAGAGCGTTCAGGTGAGGGCTATTGGAAGGGCCCGCTTGAGTGTTAATGTCTAGGCGTTGAGCATCAAAAGATTTAGCTAATAGCGCGTTCTGCCGGTACTGGTAAGATGAACTCTCACACAATTGGCGCAGTCGCTGTGCCTGCATGCTTAATACCGCCCCCGGCTTTTTTTGCCCCTCTGACGCCTGGGCGACAGCGGTTGTGGTGCCAGGTGGAGAGGAGTTGGTGGGGGCTGAGGAAACGCGGTTTTGCGCTTCCTCTGCAGGGGCCGAGTAACTGAAGCTGGAATTTACTGAACTGGTTGAAATTCGATTCATGGGGAAGCCTCTTTGTCAAAGAATTTAATGCGCATGAGCAGGCATGCGTTACTCATTTTTACCCTTATGGAAAGGAAGGAAATCTTAGTGGCTTCGCACCTGCCGACAGTTCCTAATCTTCGGGGAAATATTCTGGCAATCTGTGGGAGTATCAGTTTTT
>NZ_LJQT01000049.1:0-14860 GCF_001400515.1 Pseudomonas meliae
ATTTCCGGGGTGGTGCGCGGCATGACGATAGTCGCCAGAATGCCCAGTTCACGCGCTGCCAGTGCCAGACCTTGCGCGTGGTTACCCGCCGAGGCCGTGACCACGCCGCGTGCGGCCTCTTCTGCGGTCAATTGCGCCAGCTTGTTGTACGCGCCGCGAATCTTGAAGGAGAACACCGGCTGCAGGTCTTCGCGCTTGAGCAATACCCGGTTTCCCAGCCGCTCGGACAGCTGGCGAGCGCCGTGCAGCGGGGTTTCGATAGCCACGTCATAAACACGGGAGGTGAGGATTTTGCGGGCGTAATGATTGAGCAGATCGTGCTGGCCTTGGCTCATCGCGTCGCTCCCTCATACATGCGCAGGGCGGCAACAGATGGCAGACCGCTAATCAGGTTCAGGAAGGCGCGAAGGGCGATAGAGCGAGGGATAACGATCATGTCTGACTCCTGGTTCAATAATGTTGCCCAGGAGACAGAAGAAACCCGCCTCCAGGGCGGGTTTTTGCAAACGTCGGCTAACCCGCCATGACTGGAATGACGGTAATAATAATCTGGCCGAGGTTTTGCTTGATGAGGTTCATGGCCCTGAGGTTAGGTCGACACGGGCCTGCAAGTCAATAGTGCCTGGCTGGCCGCGTATCGAGAGACGTGCTGAATCGGCGACGATCTTTTTCGTCTGTTTGATAGGGATCAACATTTTTATTTCACATTGGCACTTTAATGTTGATCTTGCGGTCAGTTATTTCAGCTTTAATTATCACCCATACTCAATCAGCCAAGAGGGCGAAGAAATGGACGAATACCAGGAAGAACTGCTTGAATACCGTGCATCGGAGCTGGACCCGGTAGAGCCTGCCGACGACGCTACCGAGTTATGAAAGGCTTCATGCGCTTTGGCGCTGGCTGCGGCGGAACTCTCCTGGAGTCTGTGCGTTCCAGCGTTTGAAGGCGCGTTGAAAGGCTTCGGCAGAAGCGAACCCCAGCAGGTAGGCGATCTCCCCGAACGCCAGTTCAGTGTCGCGAATATAAGTCATCGCCAGATCACGCCGCGTGTCATTGAGTACGGCGCGAAAGCATGTGCCTTCCTCGGCCAGCTTGCGTCGCAGTGTCCAGGTCGGCAGCTTGAGCCTTGCCGCCACCTCTTCCAGATCCGGTTCCCTGCCACCGTTCAATAGCGGCCCAAGCAATTGAATAATGCGTTCACGCAAGCTGCGGGTACGGGTCTGTTGCTCCAGTTCGCCTTCGCATAATTGCAGCAAATGCCGCCAGGTACTCGGGCAGTGGTCAGGGTTGCGTAATGCAAGACAGCTCTGATCCAGGCGCAGTTGATTGGTGGCTGCGGCAAATATCACCGGGCTGTCGCTTAGGCTGGCGTATTTCGCGGCGTAGTCAGGCGCATCGAATTCGATCTCGACACGTTGTGCACGTAGTCTGGTGCCCGCCAGTGTTGAGAGCTGAGCCAGCCAGCCAGCCAAAATCGAGTCCACAACAAAGCGGTTGTAAGCGTTATAGGGGCTGATTGAATAGAAGCGCATCCAGGCGCCTTGCGCATCCTCGTGAAAGCTCGACTGACCGCGATAGTTGGAGGCATACAATGGCTCGAAACGGATCAGCGTGCGGGCGGCCTCGCGCACTGTGGGAGCCTGGGCGGCGGTCACGCCCGCCAGACCTGCATGCGCGAAACGACTGAGCTGGCCCATGTGCAAGCCGAGCCCGGGCTGGCCGGTAAGCTGTATGGCAGCATGCCCCAGGCGCATGTAGCGTGGGATAGACAGTCGCGCACGCGCCTGACTCAGGCGGGCGGGGTCCAGACCGTACTGCTCGAGCAGCGGATCAGGATTCTTGCCTAAGCGAGTGATCGCACCGGCCAGACTCTGGATGTAGCCCACCGACAGGTCACCAAGGCGCAGGGTCAAGGGCGGCATCGTCAAAGCCAGAGGTTGATCAGGCGGGCACCACCAGCGGGGCCATTGTCAGACGACGGTTCGGCAATTGTCTGACCTGCGTGGCTGGCAAAACTTTGCCCGGCAACGCCCTGATTCCAGAATTGCCCGCGCATGAACACGCTGACCCCTGCCTGTGCACTGCTTTGCGCTGGACGGCCGATCAGGGTCAGGCGATGCCAGGCTTCGCCCTCGCTTGGATTGTCGGCTGCCATATCGATGCTTGAGTGCCGAGGCTTGCGCCACGGTTCGGACCAAGTGGCCTTGCCGATCACAAAAGCAGGCACCGCAATCAGCTGCGCACCGCTCTGATTCAAGCGTGCGTAATTGTCCGCGTACCAACTGTCGCTACCGATCAGCACGGCCAGACGCCCTGCGGGCGTGTCGAGCACATTCAATGGTGCGTCGCTCGCCGTGTGCACGTAGCGTTTCTGAAAACGGTCCGGGTACAGCTGACGCTGAGGCTGGCCGAGCGGCTGGCCATCGCTGCCGAATGTCAGGCTGCTGTTGTACAGGGCGCCTTTACCGACTTTCAACTGACCGTTTTCAACGCTTGGTTCCGGCAGCACAATCGAGCCTGCCACCAGTGTTATGCCGAACTCTTTGGCCAGACCGCCGAACAGTGCCTGATAGTCGCGTGCCATCGATCGTGCCTTGAGGCGCAGATGGGCGTCATCCAAACGGTCCTGGCCTTCGGCACTGAGCATCGCCGTGATGAATTGCAGCGGATTGCTCCAGGACAGCCAGTCCATCGCTTCATCGACTGTTGCTGCTTGATAAAGCTCATCCTTCTCGCCACTGGCGAACAGCCAGGTGCCGATATGCTCGGGGAGTACTACCACCGTTCTGTGGTTGATCAGCCCGTAATCGCGGGCCTGTTGCAGATAGGCGGCCAGCTTGCGGTGCAGTCGGTCAGTGTTCTGGTAGTCCGTGGGGAACAGCTCCGGCTCGATGCCCAGCATGTTTCCGCGTTCACCGGGCTCGCCTTCATTGATTGCCAGGCGAATGCGCAGATCGGACAGGTAGTGGCCCGCCGGACGTTGTCCGGTCCAGACTGCGTAGCTGACAAGGCTGGCTATGCTCAGCAGGATCAGACAGATGGCGAAGAGTTTGCGCATAAAAAGGCCGGCTGGCTGCCATCAGGGAATTGTCGACTAGGGTAGGACGACGTCAGTCGCTTGCCAAGTGCCGCTGCGCGTTTGGATCAATAACTTGTCACTTTCGGTCATTGAGTGTGGGGCTGGATGCGTCTTTACTGTTGCCCATGAGAGGACCCGCAGAGGTCCTTGTTTTCCCGTGATTGACTCGATGGAGCTTCGCCATGACTGCTGCTCATTACCCGCACCTGCTGGTCCCGCTGGACCTGGGCTTCACAACCTTGCGCAACCGGACCTTGATGGGCTCGATGCACACTGGTCTTGAAGAGCGGCCGGGTGGTTTCGAGCGCATGGCGGCTTATTTTGCCGAGCGGGCACGCGGCGGGGTCGGGTTGATGGTGACCGGCGGGATCGCGCCCAACGAAGAGGGTGGCGTCTACGACGGTGCGGCAAAACTCACCAATGCCGAAGAGGCGGAGCAGCATCGCATCGTTACCCGTGCCGTCCACGAGGCTGGCGGCAAGATCTGCCTGCAGATCCTGCATGCCGGTCGCTACGCTTATAGCCGCAAGCAGGTTGCGCCGAGTGCTATCCAGGCACCGATCAATCCGTTCACGCCGCGTGAGCTGGACGAAGAGGGCATCGAAAGGCAGATCGCTGATTTCGTGACCTGTTCCACGCTGGCCCGCAGTGCCGGGTATGACGGTGTCGAAATCATGGGTTCGGAAGGCTATTTCATCAATCAATTCCTCGCCGCACATACCAACCACCGCACCGATCGCTGGGGCGGCAGCTATGAAAACCGCATGCGCCTGGCGGTCGAGATCGTTACGCGGGTGCGTGAGGCGGTCGGTGCGGATTTCATCATTATCTTTCGACTGTCGATGCTGGACCTTGTGGAGGGTGGTAGCACCTGGGAAGAGATCGTCCAGCTGGCCAAGGCGGTCGAACAGGCGGGTGCGACGCTGATCAACACCGGGATCGGTTGGCACGAGGCACGTATTCCGACCATCGCCACCAAGGTGCCGCGTGCAGCGTTCAGCAAGGTCACTGCCAAACTGCGTGGTTCGGTGAAGGTGCCGCTGATCACTACCAACCGCATCAATACCCCGGAAGTTGCCGAGCGCATCCTCAGCGAAGGCGACGCCGGCATGGTCTCGATGGCTCGTCCTTTTCTGGCCGACCCGGAATTCGTCAACAAGGCTGCGGCGGGGCGCGCCGAACGGATCAACACCTGCATCGGCTGTAATCAGGCCTGCCTTGACCACACCTTCGGCGGCAAGCTCACCAGTTGCTTGGTCAACCCGCGCGCCTGTCACGAGACTGAACTCAACTACCTGCCCACCCGGCAGGTGAAGAAAATTGCCGTGGTGGGTGCCGGTCCTGCCGGTCTGGCTGCTGCAACCGTTGCTGCACAGCGCGGACATGAGGTGAAGTTGTTCGATTCGGCCAGCGAAATCGGCGGCCAGTTCAATATCGCCAAGCGCGTGCCGGGCAAGGAAGAGTTTTCCGAGACGCTGCGTTACTTCCGCAACAAAGTGGAAGAAACCGGCGTGCAGTTGCGCCTCGGCACTCGCATAAAAGCCGAAGACTTGCTGGGGGCTGGCTTTGACGAGGTGATTCTGGCAACCGGCATCGCACCGCGCACTCCTGCCATCCCAGGTATCGATAACCAAAAAGTGCTCAGCTATCTGGATGTCATTTTGCAGCGCAAGCCGGTCGGGCGCAGCGTGGCAGTGATCGGCGCAGGCG
This sequence comes from Pseudomonas meliae, assembly GCF_001400515.1. Taxonomy (NCBI): domain Bacteria; kingdom Pseudomonadati; phylum Pseudomonadota; class Gammaproteobacteria; order Pseudomonadales; family Pseudomonadaceae; genus Pseudomonas; species Pseudomonas meliae. Next base: position 4,791 of record NZ_LJQT01000049.1, read on the forward strand.
GTATCGGTTTCGATGTGTCGGAATTTCTCGTGCATCAGGGCGTGGCCACCAGCCTGGATCGTGAGGCGTTCTGGAAAGAGTGGGGCATCGATACCACGCTTGAAGCGCGCGGCGGCGTGGCCGGGATCAAACCTGATGTGCACGCCCCGGCACGCCAGGTGTACCTGCTGCAACGCAAGAGCTCCAAGGTGGGCGACGGCCTGGGCAAGACCACCGGCTGGATTCACCGCACCGGGCTGAAAAACAAGCAGGTGCATATGCTAAACAGTGTCCAGTACCTGAAAATCGACGATGCCGGGTTGCATATTCGCATTGGTGAAGACGGCGAGGAAAAGCTGCTGGCGGTAGATAACATTGTGATTTGCGCCGGGCAGGACCCGTTGCGCGAGCTGTATGACGATCTGGTCAGCGCCGGGCAAAGCGTCCATCTGATCGGCGGTGCAGACGTTGCCGCCGAGCTGGATGCCAAACGCGCTATCGATCAGGGTTCGCGTCTGGCCGCTGCGCTCTGATTGAGCTTGTCTGTAAACTGCGCGGATGATCGTTGACGCCCTTGACTGGCAGCCCACTGCTGCGCTGCAACGCTTGAACCTGCCCTGGCTGCAAGATGCCGGGGTCGAGGTGGCGATCCTGCGCCTGGACCTTATTGACTCGCTCATCAGCGGCAACAAATGGTTCAAGCTCAGCGAACACCTGACCCAGGCTGTCGAGGCGGGTGCAGAGGGATTGATCAGCCTGGGCGGCGCACACTCCAATCATCTCCATGCTCTGGCAGCAGCGGGCAGGCGCTTCGGTTTCCCGACGGTGGGCCTGTTGCGTGGTCACGCCCAGCAGACGCCGACGTTACTGGACCTGCAAGCTTTTGGCATGCAATTGCATTGGTTGGGTTATGCGGGTTATCGAGCACGACATGCTGCGGATTTCTGGCTGCCCTGGCAGGCGCAATATCCTGAGCTGTATCCGATTGCCGAAGGCGGTGGCGGGCTTGCCGGTGCGCTGGGCTGCGCAAGGTTGCGGGAGATGGTCGATAGCCAGCTCGGGCACCTTGGCTGGGACGATTATCACGGCTGGTGGCTGGCAGTCGGCACAGGCACAACGCTTGCCGGTTTGCTGTTGGCCGAGGCCGGCGCCCATCCGGTATATGGCGCGATGGCGGTGCCGGACGATCATGGCGTTGCTCAAAACATCGTGGCTGTGTTGAAAGAAGCCGCAGGGTCGCAGGTGAACGCCTCGCCGAACCTGCCCGCTGCCTGTGTCCTGCTGGAGGCCAGCCGGGGCGGTTTCGCCAGAACCGATGCCGCGCTGCTCGACTTCATCGCCAGCAGCGAGGCGCATAGCGGCGTACCTCTGGAGCCCTTGTACACCGGCAAGGCTTTGCTGGCCCTGCACGATGAGGTGCTGGCCGGTCGGTTCAAGTCAGGCAGCCGCCTGGTCCTCGTCCATACCGGTGGCCTGCAGGGGCGGCGCGCGATGGGCCTGTAAGCCTTGTGGCAGAGCCTTTGGCATGAATTCTGCGCAGATCGGTGGCGAGACGTCGGCCATGACTACGTGGATGACACTTCTGGAGTGAGGCATCCGGGTCGCTGTCTCGATAATTGGTCCATTCCAGATCAATACGCTGAGGTCAGCCATGACAACTACCGCCGTAGAGCAAGTCGATCCTGCCACGCTGAAAAAGGTCATCGTCGCGGCGGCCATCGGCAACTTCGTCGAATGGTTCGATTTCGCCGTGTACGGCTTTCTGGCAACCACCATCGCGCTGCAATTTTTCCCCAGCGGTGACAGCAGCGCCGCGTTGTTGAAAACCTTCGCCGTGTTTGCCGTGGCCTTCGCATTCCGGCCATTGGGCGGGATTTTCTTTGGCATGCTGGGTGACCGCATCGGGCGCAAGAAGACCCTGGCGATGACCATCCTGTTGATGGCAGGCGCGACCACACTGATCGGTCTGTTGCCGACGTATGCGGCGATTGGCGTGATGGCGCCGATTCTGCTGACCGTGATTCGCTGTGCGCAGGGTTTCTCGGTCGGAGGGGAGTATGCCGGGGCCTGCGCCTACCTCATGGAGCACGCTCCGCGCACGCAGCGGGCCTGGTACGGCAGCTTCGTGCCGGTGTCGACGTTTTCCGCCTTCGCTGCCGCAGCAGTGGTGGCTTACGCGCTGGAGTCGTCACTGTCGACCGAAGCCATGGGCAGTTGGGGCTGGCGCCTGCCGTTTCTGATTGCAGCGCCCTTGGGGCTGGTCGGCTTGTACTTGCGCTGGAAGCTCGACGAAACCCCGGCCTTTCAGGCTGTCACGCAAGAGCACGCCGTGGCTCACTCGCCACTCAAGGACACCTTGCGCCATCATGCAGCGGCCATGTGTTGTCTGGGAGCGTTCGTGTCGTTGACGGCGCTGTCGTTCTATATGTTCACCACTTACTTTGCGACCTACCTGCAAGTGGCCGGCGGGTTGAGCAGGGCGACGGCGCTGCTGGTTTCGTTGATCGCACTGGCCTTCGCCGCTGCTCTCTGTCCGCTGGCCGGTGCCTATTCGGATCGGGTAGGCCGTCGGGTCACCATGGCAACGGCCTGTACTCTGTTGATGGTCGTGGTGTTTCCGTCATCCCTGATGGCCAGCTCCGGCTCGTTCATTGCCTCGATCATCGGGGTCATGCTGCTTGCTGTGGGCGCAGTGCTGTGCGGTGTAGTGACGGCAGCGCTGTTGTCGGAAACCTTCCCGACCCGCACCCGCTATACCGCCTCGGCAATCACCTACAACATGGCCTACACCCTGTTCGGCGGCACCGCGCCGCTGGTGGCGACCTGGCTGATCGGTGTCACGGGCAGCAACCTGTCGCCAGCGTTCTACCTCATTGCCGTAGCCGTATTGGCGATGGCTGGCGGTCTGGCCTTACCGGAGACCTCGAAAATCTCGCTGCATGACGTGCCCGTTGCAGGCGAAGAGCCGGTGATGGGGTCGATCGCCTGAGCGTCACGATCTGCATGCCATATAAATAGCAACTGCCAACGCAGTGCGTTTCAACCGCGATGGCACTGGCGACGCAGAGTGCGACCTTAGTGACACGGCGAAGGAATCCGACGAAGTCGGGCCGGAAACAGGAGCGAGGGGCTTTGGTTGCTATGGCCCCTCAAAGTAACTCGCCGAGGGGTGAAAAAGGTGACCTGAGTCGAACCCCAATCCACCTGACATCGCAGAACCGCTGTGCTCTCAGCCGCGTTCCCGCGCCATCAATTCAACAGCGCAGTCGTCTCGGGCATAAAGTCGAATGAGTTCAGACTGAAACCCTGCTCATCCACCTGCAACACCCAGCCCTGACGATCCCAGTCGCCCAGCACAATGCGCCTGGCTGCCTGATCGCCAATCTGCAACTTATGAATCGCGGGGCGATGAGTGTGGCCGTGGACCAGAGTACGCACGTCGAACTGCTGCATGATCCGCGGCACCTCGTCTGGCGTCACATCGACAATATCATTGGCCTTCATACGGGTTTGCGCACGGCTTTCATTGCGTAACTTGCGCGCCAGCTTGTGCCGGGTGCCCAGCGGCAAATGGCGCAGAATGAAAAGCGTCAGCGGATGGCGCAGATAACGGCGCATCCGGATGTAACCTTCATCGCGGGTGCACAGGCTATCGCCATGCATCAACAGCACGCGCTCACCGTTCAACTGCACGACGCTCGGATCGCTCAACAGGGTGCAACCCGCTGCCTTGCAGAAACCCTTGCCGATCATGAAGTCGCGGTTGCCGTGCATCAGAAAAATTCGTGTGCCGCTGTCACTCAATACGCGCAGGGCCTTGCAGATTGAAAGCTGAAACGGTGACATGGCGTCGTCACCGATCCAGACTTCAAAGAAATCCCCGAGGATATACAGCGCCTCGGCTTCGCGGGCGCGGCCCGCGAGCAGATCCAGAAACGCCCGGGTAANNGTAATGTCCGGGCGCTCCTGTTCAAGGTGCAGATCGGAGATCAGCAGTATCACTCAACGATCTCGGCTTTCTCGATGATCACGTCTTCTGCAGGCACGTCCTGATGACCGGCTTTGCTGGTAGTCGCAACGCCCTTGATCTTGTCGACGACATCAGTGCCTTCGATCACTTCACCGAATACAGCGTAACCCCAGCCCTGAACGGTCTTGGCGCTGTGGTTCAGGAAGGCGTTGTCAGCCACGTTGATGAAGAACTGCGCAGAGGCCGAATGCGGCTCCATGGTGCGGGCCATGGCGACGCTGTACTTCTTGTTCGGCAGACCGTTGTCGGCTTCGTTCTGGATGCTTGGGCGCTTGTCTTTCTTTTCTTTCATGCCAGGCTCGAAACCGCCGCCCTGAACCATGAAGTTACCGATTACACGGTGGAAAACCGTGTTTTCGTAGTGGCCAGCGTTAACGTATTCGATGAAGTTGGCTACAGTCAGTGGCGCCTTTTCTGCGTTCAGTTGCAGAACGATGTCGCCGTGGTTGGTGGTCAGCTTTACTTTGGACATGTGGAAAGTCGCTCTAATAGTCATGCATGAATGGGCACATTATGACCCTGACGCGCAGTTTACGGACGAGGTTACATTTTTCAGCGCTTTTGCAGCTTTTATGCCCTCAAATGTGCACTCTGTTGTCAGGGACTTGACAGCTTCGGCTATGATAAGCGCTTTGATTTAGTCGGCCTACCCTGGCCGCGCACGTATGTCCAAGGATCCTATGAGCAAGCCCACTCCAGAACCCGCTGCCCATTCCAAGGCAGGCCCAGCCGTACCGACCAATTTCCTGCGTCCAATCGTGCAGGCAGACCTGGACTCGGGCAAGCACAGTAAAATCATCACGCGCTTTCCGCCAGAGCCCAACGGTTACCTGCACATCGGTCACGCCAAGTCGATCTGCGTGAACTTCGGTCTGGCCAAGGAGTTCGGTGGCGATACGCATCTGCGTTTCGATGACACCAACCCGGGCAAGGAAGACCAGGAATACATCGACGCCATCATGAGTGACGTCAAGTGGCTGGGCTTCGAGTGGGCGGGCGAAGTGCGCTACGCCTCGCAGTATTTCGACCAGTTGCACGACTGGGCGGTCGAGCTGATCAAGGCAGGCAAGGCTTACGTTGACGATCTGACCCCCGAGCAGGCCCGCGAATACCGCGGCACCCTGACCGAGCCGGGCAAGAACAGTCCGTTCCGTGAGCGCAGCGTCGAGGACAACCTCGACCTGTTCGCGCGTATGAAGGCTGGTGAATTCGAAGATGGTGCCCGTGTACTGCGTGCCAAAATCGACATGGCCTCGCCGAACATGAACCTGCGTGACCCGATCATCTACCGCATTCGTCATGCGCATCACCATCAGACCGGCGACAAGTGGTGCATCTACCCGATCTATGACTTCACCCACGGTCAGTCGGATGCCCTTGAAGGCATCACCCACTCGATCTGCACCCTGGAGTTCGAAAGCCATCGTCCGCTGTACGACTGGTTCCTCGACAACCTGCCGGTGCCGTGCAAACCGCGTCAGTATGAGTTCTCGCGGCTGAACCTGAACTACACCATCACCAGCAAGCGCAAGCTCAAGCAACTGGTTGACGAGAAACACGTCAGTGGCTGGGATGACCCGCGCATGTCGACGCTGTCCGGTTTTCGTCGTCGTGGCTACACGCCGAAATCGATTCGCAATTTCTGCGAAATGATCGGCACCAATCGCTCTGACGGGGTGGTCGATTTCGGTATGCTCGAATTCAGCATTCGCGACGACCTGGACCACAGCGCGCCGCGCGCCATGTGTGTGCTGCGCCCCCTGAAAGTGGTCATCACCAACTATCCGGAAGGTCAGGTCGAGAAGCTGGAACTGCCGCGCCATCCGAAAGAAGACCTGGGCATGCGCGAGCTGCCGTTTTCGCGGGAGATCTACATCGATCGCGACGATTACATGGAAGAGCCACCAAAAGGCTACAAACGTCTTGAACCCAATGGTGAAGTACGTTTGCGTGGCAGCTATGTGATTCGCGCCGACGAAGCGATCAAGGACGCAGAGGGTAATATCGTCGAGCTGCGTTGCTCCTACGATCCGGACACCCTGGGCAAGAACCCTGAAGGCCGCAAGGTCAAGGGCGTTGTGCACTGGGTGCCAGCGGCCGAGAGCGTTGAATGCGAAGTGCGTCTGTATGACCGTCTGTTCCGCTCCGCCAACCCGGAAAAAGCCGAAGACGGCGCGAGCTTTCTGGACAATATCAACCCTGATTCCCTGCAAGTGCTGACCGGTTGTCGTGCTGAACCATCATTGGGACACGCGCAACCGGAAGACCGTTTCCAGTTCGAACGCGAAGGTTATTTCTGCGCGGACATCAAGGACTCGAAACCTGGTCAACCAGTCTTCAACCGCACGGTCACGTTGCGGGATTCCTGGACCTGAGATGTCCGAGGGGCAGATAGTGCTTTCTATTTACAACACGCTTACCAAGAGCAAAGAAGTATTCAAACCTCTGGATGGCAACAAGGTGCGCATGTACGTCTGCGGGATGACCGTGTACGACTACTGCCATCTGGGCCATGGGCGCAGCATGGTGGCGTTCGATCTGGTGACTCGCTGGTTGCGCTTCAGCGGTTACGAGCTGACTTATGTGCGCAACATCACCGACATTGACGACAAGATCATCAATCGTGCGCGTTACAACGGTGAGTCGTTCGACGCGCTGACTGCGCGCATGATCGACGCCATGCACGAGGACGAGGCGCGCCTCAATATCCTCAAGCCGGACATGGAGCCGCGTGCCACCGATCATATCCCCGGCATGCACGCCATGATCCAGACCCTGATCGACAAGGGCTATGCCTACGCGCCGGGTAACGGCGATGTGTATTACCGGGTCGGCAAGTTTCAGGGTTACGGCAAGCTGTCACGCAAGAAGATCGAAGACCTGCGCATCGGCGCGCGGATCGAAGTGGATGAGTCCAAGGAAGACCCACTGGACTTCGTGCTCTGGAAAGGCGTCAAGCCTGGCGAGCCGAGCTGGGAGTCGCCATGGGGCGCAGGGCGTCCGGGCTGGCATATCGAATGCTCGGTGATGTCGACCTGCTGCCTGGGTGACACCTTCGATATTCATGGTGGCGGCAGCGATCTGGAGTTTCCGCACCATGAAAACGAAATTGCCCAAAGCGAAGCGGCCACCGGCAGGACCTACGCCAATGCCTGGTTGCACTGCGGGATGATTCGCATCAATGGCGAGAAGATGTCCAAGTCCTTGAACAACTTCTTCACCATCCGCGACGTGCTGGAGAAATACCATCCGGAAGTGGTGCGTTACCTGCTGGTATCCAGCCACTACCGCAGCGCGATCAACTACTCCGAAGACAGCCTGCGTGAGTCGAAGGCGGCGCTGGAACGCTTCTATCACGCGCTCAAGGGGTTGCCGGTTGCCGATCCTGCGGGTGGGGAAGCGTTCGTCGAGCGTTTCAGCACGGCGATGAATGATGACTTCGGCACGCCGGAAGCGTGTGCGGTACTGTTCGAAATGGTCCGTGAGATCAATCGTCTGCGTGAATCCGATGTCACCGCAGCGGCGGGTCTGGCGGCGCGCTTGAAGCAGTTGGCCAGTGTGCTGGGTGTTCTGCAGCTCGAAGCCGACGACTTTTTGCGTGCAGGCGCGGAAGGGCGGGTCGATGCGGCGCAAGTGGAAGCGCTGATTCAGGCACGTCTGGCTGCACGCGCGGCGAAGGACTGGGCCGAATCCGACCGGATTCGCGACCAGATCACCGCCATGGGTGTACTGCTGGAAGACGGCAAGGGCGGCACGACCTGGCGTTTGGCGGACTGATCAAATAAGGCGGCTAGTGACGCGGAGCATGGGAACGAAATGACCCGGAAGACTATCGTGCCCACGCTCATCGTGGGCATGCTGTTCTGGACGCTCCGCGTCCGATCCTCGATGTGCGGTCTGCCGAAAGCCAAAAACTAGACAATCCGCTGTTCCCGCAACCGTTTGTATAGCGTGTTGCGGCTTACCCCCAGACGTTTTGCCAGCTGTGAAATATTTCCGCCAGCCGCTTGAAACAGTTGGCTCAGGTCTTCTGTCGTGTGAAGGCGCACAGTGGATTCCTGAGTTTTCACCGGCTCTCGGCAGTCCTCATCCATGCCCATATCCAGCAGAAAATCCTCCGGCAGGTGCTCGGTACTGATCGGCTGTTCATCTGCCAAAGCAAGCGCCACCTGAATCACGCTGTTGAGCTGACGAATGTTGCCCGGCCACGGGTGATGTTCGAATAGCTCGAGAACCTCTCTGGAAAACCCTGCCCGTTGATGAGCGTCGCGATGCCGCTCCCAGATACGCTGGATGAGTGCATGTTTGTCGGTGCGCTCGCGCAACGGCGGCAACTCGATGTTGAGCCCACTGATTCGATAATAAAGGTCCTGGCGAAAGTGCCCCGTCTGAACCTGATCGCGCAGGCTGCGATTGGTGGCTGAAATCAGGCGTATGTCTACCGGATATAATTCACTGCTGCCCAACGGCTGAACGCAGCGTTCTTGCAGCACACGCAGCAATCGCGCCTGTACCGGCAGGGGCATGTCACCGACTTCATCCAGAAACAGCGTGCCTTTGTCGGCTTTGCGAATCAGGCCAATGCTGCCTTTTTGACTGGCACCGGTGAACGCCCCCCTTTCATAGCCAAATAGCTCGGCCTCGACCAGTTCGGCCGGGATCGCCGCGCAGTTGACAGCGATCAGCGGCTGAGTGGCGCGGGTACTGGCTTGATGCAGGGCTTTGACAAACACTTCCTTGCCGACCCCGGTTTCCCCGTGGATCAGCAGCGGGATGTCTTTTTCCAGCAGCCGCTGCGCCTGATTGACGGCTTTCTCGATTTTTGCATCACCCAGGCTGATCGCCTCCAGATCTAGGCTCCGCGGCGCGACAGGTGCCTGAGCCGGTTGGACGCTGTGCAGCTTCAGCGGCTTGCGGGTCGGACGCTTGAGCAGACATTGAAAGCGATTGTTGCCAAACGCGTGCAGCGCAAACGGCCGCGCTTCTGTCTCGCTGAGCAGTTGCAGGATCGGGCATTTGAACAACGTTTCGATACTGGCACCGGACGGCGTCGTACCCAACAAATTGTCAGCGCGTCGATTGGCGCAAAGGATCTGGCCGCTTTCGTCAAAAATCAGCAGGCCTGCCCATTGGCTGTCGAGATTGTTCAGGCCCGTATTGAAGATCAACTGATAGTGGGAGTCGCGGAACTGATCGAGGATCAGTCGGTTTTCCACCGACTGGCTCATCATCTTGACCATACCCAGGGTATGCGAGGGGGGCAGGAAACTGTCACTGGATACATCCAGCACGGCAATGATCCGCCGATCGGCATCGAAGATCGGTGAAGCTGAACCGGTCATGAAGCGATTCGCCTTGAGGAAGTGCTCGTCCGGTTCAATGTGAATGGCCTGCTCACAGGCCAGTGCTGTGCCGATGGCATTGGTGCCGGTGCCCCGTTCGCTCCAGCTGGCGCCAGCCATGAAGCCCTGTGCCTGAGAAGACTCGACGAAGCGTTGCGCGCCCCAGGATTTGAGCAACTGGCCTTGAGGGTCGGCCAGCAGAATCAGGCAATTGGAGTTGCTCAGAATGTTTTCATAAACCGGCAGGACTTCCTTCCTGATGGGTGGTCTGCACCAGCCCGTGATGGCGCTCCAGCAGCCTGGAAACCTCAGCGTTCGGCAGTTGGCCGAATGAAGGGCGCGTCTGATGGCTGAGACCGAAATCCCGGCAGCGCCTCCATGAATCCTGAATGATGATGTCGTGAACGAGCGAAGCGCTGGATTGAGACATTAGGATGCCTGCGAATATGACGTGTTGTTTTTGTTTTTAGGTCCCGTCGGCGTGACCATCCTTGCCCGCAACGTCCGTCCAGTGTCGTTCAGTTTTGTTCAAAGTCAATGTTCATTTTGTTCAAGTGTTCAGTGTTTACTGTTCATTATTGTTCAGCTGTGAAAGCGCTTTCGCCCCATGAATACAGGGGAAGGCTCTGTTTCGCGGCTCGCAAGCAGTCTGGCCGAGCTGGCACGAATGTCGCTATCTGCAAACAGTCACGCATTCACCCTTAAGTATCCTCTGAAAA
>NZ_LJQT01000368.1:0-23831 GCF_001400515.1 Pseudomonas meliae
GTCAACCGTTAATTTCAAAATCACCGAAATTGCCCGTTTCGTGATTACCTATATAGAGGGAAAAGCAAAGATTGCGCAATATATTGCCCATGCATCGATTGTTTCGCATCATGTTCGATTATCAGTGCCCGGATCACACCCAGGATGTACAACCAAAATGTCTGAGAAACCCCACACTATAGCGTCCGCCCTTTTCCCCCTAGGGCTGCTGATGATCGCCATGATCTCCATTCAAAGCGGCGCGTCACTGGCAAAGAGTCTTTTCCCCGTAGTGGGCGCGCAAGGCACCACGACCTTGAGGCTGGTATTTGCGAGCCTTATCCTTATCGCCATCCTGCGCCCGTGGCGAGCGAATCTGACCGCAAAATCGCTACGCACTGTGGTGATCTACGGCATTGCGCTGGGCAGCATGAACCTCCTCTTCTATATGTCGTTGCAGACTGTACCTCTGGGAATCGCGGTCGCGCTGGAGTTCACCGGCCCACTGGCTGTAGCTCTGCTGTCTTCGCGCAAGCCCATCGATTTCCTATGGGTTTTTCTGGCAGTCATCGGTTTATTGCTGCTGATTCCTCTGGGGGCCTCGAACGAAGCGATTGATCTGGTCGGCGCTGCTTATGCTCTCGGGGCCGGGGTTTGCTGGGCCGCTTATATAGTGTTCGGGCATAAAGCAGGTGCAGACAACGGCGTACAGACCGCCGCGCTTGGCGTGATGATTGCCGCACTCTTCATCGGACCTGTCGGCGTGATACACGCAGGCTCTGCATTACTGGACATTTCACTGATACCGGCAGCACTGGGTGTCGCCATTCTGTCGACCGCCCTGCCCTACAGCCTGGAAATGATCGCCCTGACACGAATGTCGGCGCGCACATTCGGCACGCTGGCAAGTCTGGAACCTGTCTTCGCAGCGCTGTCAGGTCTGGTGTTTCTTCACGAGAGCCTTTCACTGACCCAATGGCTGGCAATTGGCGCAATCATCTTCGCGTCCATCGGCGCCACCCTTGGTTCTGCAAACACAAAACCTCAATTGGTCCCTGCCGACTGAACTGACCAAGCAGTCACAAGGTCAAGAAGCGACATGGCACTAGCATTTGTTGAGCGCATGCGCCATGTTTACGCCTGACCTACTCATGTTCGAGAGTTTTGCGTCACAGTTTTACCGACTCATGATCCAGTCAACCGGATGGATCGCGATCAGCAATGGCCCGCTAAGGAAAGGAATGAAATACATTTTTATCGTATTGACCATGTTGGCTGTGGCAGGTTGTGCAGCTACATCCAAACCCGTCAAGCAAAGCAAGCGCGGCATTCACATCAACTGCTCCGGCCTGACGTCTTCCTGGGCCAAATGCTATGAGCTTGCGACCAACGCCTGTGCGTCAAGGACGTTCAAGGTCATCGCAAAATCGGGCGATGCCACAGAAGAGCCGGAAGACTATCCGTTCGGCCTCAACCCCGCAGGCTATACCAGCCGCAGCATGATTATCGTCTGCAGAAAAAGCACACCACTGACGGATCCGTTACCGCAGGACTGAGCCTGCGGTAACGCGCTTCGAGATATCAGACAGCGACCGTGCGTGCCTGCAACCACAACAGCGCTGTACCCTGCAGTAGAGGGCTCAATCGCGCGAGAACGTGAGCGTGATAATCGTTCAGCCAGGTGCGCTCTTCCTCGTTCAACATCGAGACCTCGATGCAACGCGTATCGATCGGGCACAGTGTCAGGGTTTCAAAACGCAGGAACTCGCCGAACTCGGTAGTGCCCGCTTCCTGATTAATCACCAGGTTTTCGATGCGCACACCCCAGCGCCCGGGCCGGTAAGTACCAGGTTCAATAGACGTGATCATGCCTGGGAGCATTGCTGTCTGCGGCGTTGCAGGTGCCTGATAGGCAATAACTTGTGGCCCTTCGTGGACGTTCAGAAAATACCCGACACCATGCCCGGTGCCATGACCGTAGTTGACGCCTTCACTCCAGATTGGCGCTCGGGCAATGGCATCCAGCAACGGCGAAAGAATGCCCTTGGGAAAATGAGTGCGCGATAACGCGATAACGCCTTTGAGAACCCGAGTACAGTCGTGCTTCTGTTCGGCACTTGGCGTGCCGATCGCAACCATGCGCGTGATATCGGTGGTGCCGCCAAGGTATTGACCGCCCGAGTCGATCAACAGCAAGCCATCACCTTCGATCTGCGCATGCTCCGCTTCAGTCGCTCGGTAATGGGGCATAGCGCCGTTGGCATTGAAACCTGCAATGGTGGCGAAGCTGGGTGAAACATATCCCGGACGTCGCTCCCGTGCCTGAGTAAGCTTTTCATCAATCGTCACTTCGCTGATGGGCTCACGTCCCAGCGCGCTGTCCAGCCAGGCGAAGAACTCACAGAGTGCCGCACCATCCTGCTCCATTGCCTGACGGATATGACCGGCATCGGTCTCGGTTTTTTGCGACTTCAGCAGCGTACTCGGATTAAGCCCTTCGACCAGCGTGACTTCACTGTCCAGATAATCGAGCAAGCCGCAGGTAACACGCGCCGGATCAACCAGCAGTCGTGCGTCTTTCGGCAGCTCGCGCAAGGCTGCGCCAATCTGCGTGTATTCCATGAGATTGATGCCGTCGCGCTCCAGACGCGAGCGCACCGGGTCAGGCACTTTCCTTGAGTCCACGAACAGCGTGACGCTATGCGGGCCGATCAAGGCGAAGGCGATGAAAACCGGATTGTAGGAAACGTCAGCGCCACGCAGATTGAACAGCCAGGCTATGTCATCCAGTGTTGCGATGAAGTGCCAGTCAGCGTTTCGCTCGGCAACGATCTGGCGAACACGAGCCAGTTTTTCACCACGGTCCAGAGATGCCTGAGGAGGCAAGTGTTCGTAGATTGGGTGAGACGGCAAGGCGGGACGGTCCTGCCACAGCTCGGTGAGCAGATCGATATCCGTACGCAGGCGGGCACCGCGCGCGTAAAGCCTGCTTGCAAGAGTGCGCGAAGAGGCAACGGCCAGGACCGCCCCGTCAACGGCAACCACACTTTCGGCTTTGGCTTCGTCTGCCAGCCATTCAAGCGGACCCTGCTGGCCCGGCAACAGTTTCACCAGCTCGATACCGCTACCTGCCAGTTCCTTGGTTGCCTGCTCCCAATAGCGACTGTCAGCCCATATGCCTGCAAAGTCCTGGGTAATGATCAGTGTACCGACCGAGCCGTGAAAGCCCGACAGCCACTGGCGCCCCTGCCAATAGCCGGGCAGGTATTCGGAGAGGTGCGGATCCGCTGACGGCACCAGATAGGCATCGATGCGCTCCCTGCTCATCAAGACGCGGGTTTGCGCCAAACGTTCTGCCACTTCTGAACTGGCATTGGATTGCGTGCTCATTGACTCTCCTGCTGACCCGGAAATTGACTGCTTTCACCGGTTCAGATAATGGAGCACTCATCGAGACTGAGCAACCGCCCAAAACGCTGGCTGAATCAGACAGGCATGAATCGACTCGGCCGCACGCTCGATATCCTGATCACGCGTGAAGCGTCCCAGGCTCAGACGTATGGTCTGGCCGGCAGCCTGCGGGCTCAGCCCCAGAGCCAGCAGGACGTGTGAAGGCAGGTTCTTCGCCGAGTTACAGGCCGAGGTAGAAGAGAAGGCAAGTTTGTCACCCAGCGCTGCAACGTCGAGATCATTGTGGGTGAATGTAAAACTGAGGGTGTGGGCAATCCGCTGGGTGGGACTGCCGTTGATACACCCCCCCGGAATATCGGCCAGTCGCTCACAAAGAAGGCGATTGAGCCGCTGTATTTCAACAACTTCTTCTTCAAGCACTTCGGCCGCCAGGGCAAAGGCCGCACCCATCCCGGCAATCTGATGCGTCGCCAGGGTACCGGAGCGCAGCCCACATTCGTGCCCGCCCCCGTGAATCTGGGCGAGAACCCGTTGCTGCGCGCGCGGGCCGACATACAGCGCGCCAATCCCTTTGGGCCCATAGATTTTGTGTGCAGAAAGCGACATCAGGTCTACCGCGAGCTGACTCAAGTCAATCGGCAACTTGCCAGCGCCCTGCGCAGCGTCGACATGCAACAATGCGCCGTGAGCCCTTACCCGCCTGCCGATTTCCGCGATGTCGTTGACCGTACCCAATTCGTTGTTGACCAGCATCAGCGAGACCAGAAACGTATCATCGCGCAAAGCGGCACTGACCGCGTCGGCGCTGATCAGGCCATCGCTGTCCGGTGCCAGCCAGGTAACCTCGACGCCCTCTTCCTCAAGTTGCCGCGCAGTATCAAGGGTTGCCTTGTGTTCAATCTGGCTGGTGATGATATGGCCGGACCTGCCTCCGGCGAATGCTGCCTGCCTCTTCGCGCGTTCTTGAGCCACGCCCTTGAGCGCCAGATTGCTGGATTCGGTGGCACCGGAGGTCCAGATGATCTGCGAGGCCTGAGCACCTACCAGACGGGCAACCTGCTCACGGGCAATTTCTACCGCAACGCGGGCCTTTTGTCCGAATGAATGAGCGCTGGATGCAGGGTTGCCAAAATTGCCTGACACACCCAGACAATCGACCATGACCCTGATAACACGCTCGTCCACAGGCGTAGTGGCGGCGTAATCAAAATACAGCACTGGCTCTTTCATGTTCGTTCTCCTGCCTGCAGTCCATGAACACGATCATGCACCAAACCGAATAGAACCAAAAATTATTAATTGATATTTAAATAGATCAATTGGAAATATAAAGAGGCGCAGATTGTAAAATCCAGCGACTTTATTGACGTCTTGCAAAGCACGTTCAGCGTGTCATTTAAATACACCTGCAAGATGATATTTTTTTGACACCCTTATAAATCAGTTAGTTATGAAATCTGCTTCGCCGTTTATGAAAAATCTAACAGAAAGATGACGAAATAATTTGACAGATACCCTGCCGCGACCGATATATAGGGCCGTCAGGCGCATTCCATTGTCACGCACATGCCGCAGAGCATGGCGTTGGGATAATCAAGCCGAAGTTGACCGCTGTTCCGTCCCACGCTTTCAGTTATTTCCACGGTGCTCAGCAGGCGCCGGCGGATGTCTGTTGACTCTCCATTCTATTTTTTAAGTACTGAACACGTTCGGTGTGGCGGTAGCGTTGCCTGAAGCAATGCAGCGCCCGTACGCGAAAAAGATGTCTCGTCACTCAATCGGCAACACCCGGATTCAGAGAAACATGGAGGCTTCGATGATTAATGTGACCAAGACGTATCTAGGTGATATCGACCAGTTCAAACGCTACGTTGAAGGTATCTACGCCCGCGGCTGGCTGACCAATCACGGCCCGCTGGCCAAGGATCTGACGGACCGGCTCAAGGACTATCTAGGCGTCAAACACATTATTCTGACCAATAATGGCACCCTGGCCCTGCAGATTGCCTATCGGGCTCTGGGCTTGAGTGGCAGCGCTGTTACAACGCCATTCAGTTTCGTCGCCACCAGCAGCTCGCTGCAATGGGAAGGTATTCGCCCGGTCTTTGCCGATATTGATCCGGACACCTGGAATATCTCGCCACAGCACATCAAACGCAGCATCGCCGAAGACACTACGGCAATCGTGGGCACCCATGTGTTTGGCAATCCTTGCGACGTAGAAGCCATTCAGCAGATTGCCCGCGAACATAAGCTCAAGGTGATCTATGACGGCGCACATGCATTTGCCGTGCGTCATGCCGGCCAGTCGGTGCTCAATCATGGCGATATCAGCACCCTGAGCTTTCATGCCACCAAACTGTTCCACACGATTGAAGGCGGCGCGATCATCACCAACGATGACGAACTGGCCAGAAGCGCCCACCTGATGTGCAACTTTGGCATATCGGGAGTAGACCGAATCGACGGCATCGGCATCAATGCCAAGCTCAATGAATTCTCCGCAGCCATGGGGCTGTGCATTCTCGACAACATAGGCAACATCCTTGAAGAGCGCGCGCAAATCGCTCACCGCTATACGTCAGCGCTGGAAAGCTACCTGGATCTGCAAAAACCCCAGGCCGACAGCGAACTCAATAACAGCTATTACCCGGTGGCGCTGCGTAACGAGCAACAGCTGTTGACGGTGCGCACCGCGCTCAACCTGCGCAAGATCAACCCTCGCCACTATTTTTACCCCTCACTGACACCCTTGAATACCTGCAGCCACAGCCCGGCCAGCCTGTGTCCAGAGCATTGAGCGAACGAGTGCTGTGCCTGCCGATCTATCCCGGCCTGCTGAAAAGCGAGCAGGACCTGGTCATACGCACTCTGATCGAAACCTGTGCTGTGACAGATATGGACTACCCGGCTTGCTCCGCTGCCAGGGTCTGCTGACTATCATGCGTGACATAAGCCCGGTCCTTCGCGGCCGTTCGATCATTCGCAACACCGTCCTGAACTACAGCGGACAGGCCTATGTAATGTTGGTCGGGATTCTGATCATGCCGTTTTATCTGGGCCATCTGGGTGCCGAGGCCTACGGCTTGATCGGTTTCTTCACCCTGCTGCAAGCCTGGCTGCAACTGCTGGACGCGGGACTGTCTCCCAGCCTGGTGCGCGCAGTGGCACATCAGCAAGGCACTCCCGTGAGCGAGAAAAGCCTGGGCCGTCTACTGCGCTCATTCGAACTGATATTTCTACCGATCACGATGCTCTGCGGCCTGCTTGTCCATGTCGCCAGTCCCTGGATCGCAGCACAATGGTTGAACGCCAATACGCTGCAACCCGACACTCTGGCGCATTGCATCACCTTGATGGGCATCGTCATCGCCTTGCGCCTGTATTCGACACTCTATAAAAGCGCCATTCAGGGCCTTGAGCAGCATGCCTGGCTGAACGCTGCCAATGTGTCGATTGCAACGCTGCGCTACTTCGGCGGCTTGCTGCTGGTCAGTCAGTTCTCCCGAGACCCACAAGACTTTTTTGTATTTCAGCTCGTGGTCGGGCTGCTCGAAGCCCTGCTTTTTGCCAGCAAAGCCCGCAGGCAGATGCCTGCGCCGCGCTGGCTGACCGGCCTGGACTGGCAACTGATCAAGCCGCTGCTGCCCTTCGCCGCCAGTCTGTCGTTGAGCGCAGTGCTGTGGATTGTGCTGACTCAGGTGGACAAGGTGCTGCTGTCGAATCTGCTGCCACTGGACCAGTACGGCTACTTCTCACTGGTTGCGTTGATCGCCACGGGCATCGTGATGCTGAGCAACCCGCTGGTTCAGACGCTCTTGCCGCGCCTGACTGTGTTGGTGGCCGAAGGTAGGCGCGACGACATGCACACGTTGTTTCTGGCAGCCAATCGCCTTGCCTGTACCTTTCTGTTCCCTCTGGCAGGCGTAATTGCCCTGTATGCCGAGCCGCTGATTATCGCCTGGACGGGTGATGACGCCGCCGCGCGCTGGAGTGGACCGGTGCTGGGCTGGTACGCGCTGGGCAGCGCAATCATGGCCGCCAGTGCTTTTCAGTTCTACCTGCAATACGCCTATGGCCGAATGCACTTGCACCTGTGGTACAGCCTGATTTCGACACTGATCAGCGTGCCTGTAATGTTCGTGGCAATCCATTATCACGGCGTTTACGGCGCGGCGCTGGCGTGGTTTTTTCTGCGTGCGACGTCCTTCGCCATATGGCCCGTCATCGTCCATCAGCACTTGGCACCGGGTCTTCATCGGCAATGGTTGAGCGACATTCTGCGTATCAGTGCGATGACCGCTGCGGGCCTGGCGATCAGCGCGCCTGTGTTCCATCTGATTGCCGATGAAAGCCGTGGCAGCCTGCTGCTGGCGCTCGCCGCCAGCGGCCTTGTCACTCTGGCACTGGTGGCGGCAAGCCATGGGCCGCTAGCGTCAAAAATCTATGTTTTGTTCAGCAAACCGAGTACCTGAGCCATGGACGACACTGCAAAAAATACCGGCGAACCCTGCGTGGCATCGCCGTTGCTGAGCATCATATGCCCTGCCTACAACCAGGAGGCCTTCATTGCTCAGGCATTGGAAGGGTTTCTGTCACAGCAGACCGATTTCAGGTTTGAAATCCTGATCAACGACGATGCATCCACGGACAGCACTGCACGCATCATTGCGCACTACGCCGAGCGGTATCCGACGATCATTCGGCCCTTCTATCAACAGGTCAACCAGTACAGTCAGGGCGCACCTTGCGTTCCGGGCCTGTTCGCCGAAGCCCGCGGCCGTTATATCGCCTACTGCGAAGCCGACGATTACTGGACTGATCCGCGAAAGCTGCAGCTGCAAGTGGACTTTCTCGAGAGCCATGCCGATTACGTCATCACCTATCACGACGCGTTCGCCTTCGACGAATACGGCCAGTACGGCGTGCAACTGCAAGGCCTGTTGCGCAGCGATGCTACGGCGCTGGAGCTGCAACAGGCCAGACGCCTGTCGACGCTGACCGTCTGCTTTCGCAATGTGTTCAGCAAAATGCCGCCCGAATTGAGCATGTGCGGTGCACCGTTGAACGATATGTGCTGGTGGTCATTGCTGGGGGCCTACGGCAAAGGCAAGTTCATGGCGCAGATCAAGCCGGCTGCCTATCGGCTGCACCCCGGCGGCGTGTTTTCCATGCGCAGCGACAAACGCAAATTGCATATGAACCTGCAGACCTGTTCAAGCCTGGCCAACTATTACAATCGTCTGGGCAATCAGCCCCTGTACGAACACTTCCTGATGCAGACGGTGTGCCTCTCGCTGGCCGCGCTCGCGCCCCGCCACAAACTGCAGACGTTGTGGAAAGTGGCCGGCAATGTTGTCGTCAACCTGAGCAGACGCCTGTTCCAGACCAGTGGCAAAGCACATGTTCAGTAACGTACTGGTGTTGTGCGTCGGCAACATCTGCCGCAGCCCGATGGCCGTCGCGATACTGCATCAACGCCTGGAGGCCACGCAGGTGCGCGTTCAGTCAGCAGGCATCGCCGCGCTGTCAGGTTCGTCCATTGACCCGGCGGCTCGGCAGGTTCTGCAAACGCACCGGGTACAGCCGCAGCGCCATGCAGCTCGGCAGATGAGCCGTGAGCTGCTACGCCAGGCCGACCTGATTCTGCTGATGGAGCAGGCACATTTTGCCGACGTCCTCAAACTCGCACCCGAAGTACGCGGCAAAGCCTTTCTGATCGGTAAATGGCAGCACCCGCTCGACATCGCCGACCCTTACCGACGTCCCGCATCAGCCTTTGAACAGACCTACACGCAGCTCTCAAGCTGCATTGACGACTGGCTTCCTCATTTCAGTCAGGAGCAACAGGATAAATGACCGTCATGAACCGTCCTTCGCTGGATTTCCACCAGGACTCCCGGATTGATCTGGCAGCGGTCCTGCGCATGCTGTTCGATCACAAAGCGCTGATCCTGTGGACCGTCAGCCTGTTTTTTCTGATCGGTCTGGGCTATGCCATTCTGGCCACGCCGGTGTATCAGGCCACCGCCATGATCCAGATAGAGCCCCGAAAAATCGGCATCGAGGGCACCCCGGAGGTCAGCGCCAAGCCATTGTCAGTGTCGCAGAGCTGATCAAGTCGCGCGCATTGTTGGGCAAGGTCGTCGACGATCTGAAGCTCAATACGCTGCAGACACCTGATTTCTTTCCGGTAATCGGCCCTTACCTATACCGTACCTTCAAGCCAGTGCGCGACGGTGAATTGGCTAAGCCGTTATTCGGCCTGACGCAATACGCGTGGGGTGGCGAGAAAATCGAGGTATTCCAACTGGAGGTGCCGGAGCACCTGCTGGGAGAAAAACTCACCCTCACCGCAGGCAAGCCTGGCCAGTTCTCGCTCTACGACAACGAGCACAATCTGCTGCTTGGCGGCACCATCAACCGCATTGTCGAAGGCAACGGGGTGAAGATTCAGGTCGCTGCGCTGCGGGCACATCCCGGCACCGATTTCAGTGTCTCCAGACAGCGCACGCTCAGCACCGCGCTGGTTTATCAGAACCGGTTGAAAATCGCCGAAGCCGGCCGGGACTCGGGCATCATCTACCTGTCCATAGAGGACCAGGAAGCACAGCGGGCCAACCGGATTCTCGACGAAGTCAGCCATCTTTATGTACGCCAGAACGTGGAGCGCAGTTCGGCCGAGGCCGCGCAGCGGCTGCAGTTTCTACGCTCGCAGTTGCCTGCCGTGCGCAAACAGCTGGAGGACGCGGAGACTGCGCTGAACACCTTCCAGACCAGCGCCAGGTCGGTGGACCTGAGCATCGAAACCAAAGGCGTGCTTGATCAGGTGGTCAGCCTCGACTCGATGCTTTCCGAACTGAAACTCAGGCGCCTAGAGCTGGAACGGTTGTACACCCGTGAGCACCCGACCTATCGCAGCCTGATGAGCCAGATGAACCAGCTGGAACAACAGAAACAAGGCCTGTTGAAGAAAATCGACGCGCTGCCCATGACCCAGCAGGAGTTGCTGCGTCTGACCCGCGATATGCAGGTCATCAGCCAGACCTACACATTGATGCTCAACAAGAGCCAGGAACAGGACATTCTGCGCGCTGGCAGCATCGGCAATGTGCGGGTCATCGACAACGCCGACACCAATGTCGAGAAACCCGTCAAACCCATGAAGACGCTGATTGTGCTGATCGCCACGCTGATCGGCGCACTGGTCGCGATGACCATCGTATTTGTGCGCCAGGCGTTCTATCGGGGCATCGAGAGCGCCGAAGTCATCGAAAGTCTGGGCATGCCGGTCTACGCATCACTGCCCCATTCGCGTCAGCAGGAACGCCTGGAAAAGCGCGATCAGGACAGCAAGGATTCAAGACTGCTGAGCATTGCCGCACCCGGCGAGCTGGCCATCGAATCGCTGCGCAGCCTGCGTACCAGCTTGCACTTCGCCATGCTGGAGGCGCGCAACAACGTGCTGATGATATCGAGCCCGACACCAGGCGCCGGCAAATCGTTTGTATCGAGCAATCTGGCAACCATCATTGCCCAGACCGGCAGGCGGGTTCTGCTGATCGATGCCGATATGCGCAAAGGCTACCTGCATCGCCTCTTTGGCCTGCAGCCCAAACACGGTCTGTCCGACACGCTGGCCGCCCGTTTGCGGTGTACTGAAGTCATCCATCAGACGCGGGGCCGGCATCTGGATTTTATGTCCTGTGGTTTCGCGGCACCCAACCCCTCGGAACTGCTGATGCATGACAACTTCAACAAAATGCTGGCCGAATTGTCGCCGCTGTATGACCTGATCCTGATTGACACGCCACCCATCCTCGCTGTGACCGACGCGACGCTGGTGGGTCGCCAGGCAGGCACCTGTCTGCTGGTTGCTCGTTTCGGCATGACCACCGCCCAGGAAATCGAAGCCTGCAAGCGCCGCCTGGGCCAGAACGGAATTCTGATCAAGGGTGCCATTTTCAACGCGGTGGTGCGCAAGGCCACGACGTCCGATTACGACTACGCGGCCTATGGCTACAACTACCACCCTGCGCCCCGATAACCCGTATTGACGCCTGCCGTTCACTGAGCTGTTTCATTTAAAAGGAATTAATCATGGCCCTCTCCGCCCAGGAAGCTCGCTGGTATCTGATCCAGACCAAACCGCGTCAGGAAGCCCGCGCCGAAGAGCATTTGCGACGCCAGCATTTCCAGTGCTACCGACCGCTGCAGGTCGATGTGAAAAAAACCGCTGCCAGGGTTCAGGCCGACGAGCCTTTGTTTCCCGGTTACCTGTTCATTCAGATGGATCAGGTACAGGACAACTGGTACCCGATTCGCTCCACACGCGGCGTCTCGCGCATTGTGACGTTCGGCGGGCACCCGGTGCCGGTCCGCGATCATCTGATCGAGCAGATCCGCCAGCGACTCTCCACACCTGCGCCCAAAGCACGATTTATTCAAGGTGATTCGGTAATGATCACGACGGGCAGCTGGAGTGATGTGGAAGCCATCTTTCTGAGCGGAGACGGTACCGAGCGTGCGGTGATTCTGCTCAACATGCTGCAACGCCAGCAAAAAATGGTGTTGCCCATCAGCAGCCTGTCAAGGGTCGAAGCCCGCGCGTAAGGCCTGCCGCACCTGTAGGAAACTGCCCAAGGCGTGTGCCTGAAACATGCGTCTCAGCCTGCTTAACCAGCCCCGGAACCACACCATGCCCCACCAGACCACCCTGGTGACGCTCACCTATGGTGACCGTTTCAGCTATCTGCACACATTGATCAGCCGCTCGCTGGAGAGCCCGCTGATCGGTCGTGTGATCATTGTCAGCAACGCTTCCGTTGCACCATTGCAGGCGCTGTGCGATGAGTGGCCCGACCGGGTTCAGGTGCTCTGGCTGCCTGACAACACCGGCTCGGCCAACGGCTATTCGACAGGCATCAAGGCCGCGCTGGAAAGCGGCGACGATTACATCTGGTTGATGGACGACGATAACGCGCCGACCACCCATGCCATTGAGGTGTTACACCGGTCTCTTCATGAACGTGAAACGATCGACGGCAGGGACAATTGCGCAGTGCTCGGCTTTCGCCCCACGCATCAAGCGGACATCGCCGCGGGTGTACCGCTGCGTTACGCAATTCAGCGGCGCTCAAGCTTCTTCGGCTTTCACATCGCCCAGTTGCCATACAAGATCTGGCGACGCCTGCCCTTCGGAAAGCCCGGTGCCAGCGTGCCCATGCCGGAACGGGTGCAGCTCCCTTTCGCCACCTACGGGGGGTTACTGGCCCATCGCAGCCTGTACAAGAAGATCGGACTGCCACTGGACGCGCTCAAGCTGTACAGCGATGACACCGAATACACATGGCGCATTACCGACGGTGGCGGGAAGGTATTTCTGGTCCCCGAAGCGCTGCCGGAGGATCTCGAGGATTCATGGAACATCAAGGCGCGCACCCGCAACGTCCATGAAAGCTACTTGTCGGGCGGATCGGACCTGCGCGCTTATTACGCCGCGCGTAACCAGGCGTGGTTCGACAGGCATATCTGGGCGTCCTCCCCACTGCTCTATCAAGTCAATCGCCTGGTATTTCTCTGCCTGTTGAGCCTGTATGCCTGGCGCTATGACGCCGATGCGCGCCTGAACCTGCTCAACGACGCCATTCACGATGGGGAAGCCAGCGTGCTGGGCCTGAACAAGGCCTACCCGTTATGAAAATTCTGTTTATCAGCAGCCTTTATGCGCCCGATATCGGCGGCGGCGCAGAGATCATTCTGCAACGTACTGTCGAGGGCTTGCAGCAACGCGGGCACAGCGTCGCCGTGCTGACCACCACCGACCGGCCCGGTTTGCAGTTGGCAGAGGTCAATCGGGTCAAGGTCTATCGCGCAGGCCTGCTTAACCGGTACTGGCACTTCATGGCCCAGCGTCCGGGCCGTCTGGCGCGGCTTGCCTGGCACTGGCGTGATCGCTACAACGCCGGCATGCGCGAATACGTAGGGCGGGTGATGGAACTGGAGCAACCGGAGCTGGTGGTGTGCCATAACCTGACCGGCTGGTCGGTGTCGGCGTGGGACGAAATAACCGGGGCCAATCGCCCGATCGTGCAGGTCCTGCATGACTTTTACTTGCTCTGCCCGGCCAGCACCATGTTCAAGAAGGGTCATAACTGTCAGCGCCAATGCACGATGTGCACGCAGTTGCGCAGCAATCATGCACAGCAGTCAGAACAGGTCGACACGGTCGTGGGTGTCAGCCGCTTCATGCTCGACACCTTGCAGGCGCAGGGCTATTTCAACGGCGCGCGGGGTTACGTAGTGCATAACGCCAGCCCGTTCACTCCACCGATTTCCGGGCAGCCCAAGGCACCCGCCGATGAAGCACCGTTGCGCTTCGGTTACCTGGGCACGCTGTCCACAAACAAGGGGCTGGGATGGTTGATTGATCAGTTTCAGCATCTGCCGTTCAAAGCCACCCTGCAGATTGCCGGGCGTGGGCAGGCGTCTGATGAAAAGCACTTCAGGGCCATGGCCACATCACCGGACATCAGCTTTGTCGGCGTCCAGAAGCCCGAAGACTTCTACCGCCAGATCGACGTGGCAATCGTCCCCTCCCTGTGGAATGAGCCGTTCGGCATGGTGGCCGTCGAGGCCTGCGCACATGCTCTGCCAGTCATCGCCAGCCGCATGGGCGGGTTGACGGAAATCATTCAAGAACCGCTCAACGGCCTGCTGTGCAGCCCCGATGACCCGGACTCGTTGGGGATGGCAATGCTCAAACTGCACCAGCAACCCGAATTGCTTAAGCGCCTCGGCAGCCAGGCGCGCAACAGCGTCGCGTCGTTGATGAACCTGGATCTCACTGGACCAGTACGAAAGCATCTTTGCCCAGACCCTGCAGGACCGCCGCACATACGTCACACAGTGAAGGGGCGCAATCTGCCCCATCAAGCCCGTTCAAGGACAGGATCTGGCACCAGCCAGATCAACCTCATCAGCAGGATGCTCGAGATGATTGCCATCAATTCACGGTTCCTCACCCAGGATGTCAGTGGTGTACAGCGTTACGCAGAGCAGATGTGCAGAGCCCTGAAGCGGCTGCGCGACGATCTGGTATTCGTCGCTCCGCGCACCATCAGGCTGCATGACTGTGCCAGCGCACTGGAAGCCCAGTGCATCGGTCATTCCACCGGGCATATGTGGGAGCAGATCGACCTGCCGCTTCACTTGAAACGTCAGGGCAGCCCGCTGCTGATTTCAGTCAGCAACACAGGGCCAATGTTCTATGGCAACCAGATAGCGACTCACCACGACATCACCTATGTGCGCTATCCGCAAAGCTACACCCGGCTATTCCGCCTGGCCTATCGGACCATCACCCCGATTCTGCTGTCACACGCCAGAACGCTGATCACCGGCAGCAACTTCTCGCGAAGGGAAATAACCTCGTTCTATGGCTACGCCGAGGACAAGGTGCTGGTCGTGCCCGCTGCGGTCAGTGCCGAATTCACGCCGAGGCCGACACCTGTCGATCAGCCGAAATACCTGCTTGCAGTGTCCTCACCCGCCGTACACAAGAATTTCAACCGGATGATTCAGGCATTTCTGAGTTTGCGTGGCCACACCGACCTGCAACTGCATATTGTCGGCGCAGCCAGCGCATTGTTCGCCGACCCTGATCTGCAACACCTCGCCTGCCGTGACCCGCGCATCCGTTTTCTGGGGCGACTCAGCGATACCGAGCTGATCAGCCAATATCAGGGTGCCACAGCGTTCGTATTTCCCTCGCTTTACGAGGGGTTCGGCATTCCGCCGCTTGAAGCACAGGCCAGCGGTTGCCCGGTGCTGGCCGCCAATGCCGCTTCGATTCCCGAAGTCCTGCAAGGCAGCGCACTGTATTTCGACCCGCTGGACGTCAGCCACATGGCCGCAGCAATGCAGCGCGTGCTGGTGGATGCGCCATTACGCAATGCGCTGCGTGTTCAGGGATTGCATAACGTGCAGCGTTTTTCCTGGGACCTTTCCGCGCAGCGCCTTTCCCAACGTATCGATGCGCTGCTGGAGTCTGCTCCTGCGTCGCCAAGCAAGCAGCACGTCTTACCCGAGTCGTCCGCCGACAAACCCTGAACCCACAACAGTAACGCCAGGATGCGCCCTGTCGCATCCGCAGTAGCGCGGGCCATTACAGCAAGGAACGCCCATGAGAATTGCTATTGTCCACGACTGGCTGGTGAGTTACGCCGGTGCCGAGCGCGTGCTTCCCTGATAAACATCTGGCCCGATGCGGATCTTTTTGCAGTCATCGACTTTCTCAGCGATCAGGACCGCGCGCAGCTGCGCGGCAAGGTAGCCAGAACAACGTTCATCCAGAAGCTGCCCGGCGCGCGCAAACATTATTCACGCTACCTGCCGCTGATGCCGCTGGCCATCGAGCAGCTGGACCTCTCCGGCTACGACCTGATCATCAGCAGCAGCCACGCAGTGGCCAAGGGCGTGCTTTGCGGCCCGGACCAACTGCACATCAGCTATGTGCATTCGCCAATTCGCTACGCCTGGGACTTGCAGCACCAGTACTTGCAGGAATCAGGGCTGGGCAAGGGAATCAAGGGCAGTCTGGCGCGCCTGGTCCTGCATTACATGCGCCTGTGGGACCAACGTACGTCGACCGGTGTGGACGCATTCATTGCCAATTCGGGCTTTATCGGCGCACGCATCTCCAAGGCGTATCGACGTGACTCCACCGTCATCTATCCGCCAGTGGACACGCTCGGTTTCACCCCCCAAGGCGCGCGTGGGGACTTATACCTGTGTGCATCGCGGATGGTGCCCTACAAGCGCATGCCAATGATCGTCGAAGCCTTCGCCGCCATGCCGGACAAACGCCTGATCATGATCGGTGACGGACCGGACCTGGCCAAGGCGCAGGCCATTGCCAGGCAGGCGCCTAACGTAACACTGCTGGGTTTCCAGCCTGGCGCGGTAATGCTGGAACATATGCGCAGCGCCAAGGCGTTCGTCTTCGCCGCCGAGGAGGATTTCGGCATCAGCCCGGTTGAAGCCCAAGCCTGCGGCACGCCGGTAATCGCGTTCGGCAAGGGCGGCATCATGGAGACCGTGCACGGCCTGGATCAACCGCAACCGACCGGCGTGCTCTACCGGCAGCAAACTGTGGCAGCGCTGAGCGCCGCCATCGGCGAGTTTGAAGCTGCGCAATCACGCATCTCGCCGCAGGCCTGCCGGGCCAACGCCGAACGGTTTTCGGTGGCGCGTTTCGAGCAGGAGATCAAAGCCTTCGTCGAGAACCGTCTGGCCACCTCGCATCTTGTGCATCTGGCTCGCCTGCCCCACCCGCACCGCGTCGCTCAACCAGCGCCGGTCTCGGGCAGCGAACTGCCAGGCCGTGTCGTCCCCATAAAAACCGTCTGAGCGAGCCCCTCCAATGCGCACTTCCGTCCGCGGCATTCTGCATGCCCATCAGTCAGCGCTGTCGCTCGCCCATCGTCTGCTGGACCTGATCATCATCGTGTTGATCGGTTACTGGCAAACCGGGCTGCAGGTCAGCGACAGCACCGAGGCCTGGTCGCACATTATCCTCGCGGTACTGGTATTTCACTGGGTCAGCGAATATCACCAGCTATATGGCTCATGGCGTGGCGAGCGCATCCTGCGCGAACTGACCAAGGTCTTCAGTTACTGGGCGATGACCTTCATTACCCTGCTGTCACTGAACAGCCTGCTGCTCAACCAGACGCAATTGCCCGATAACGGCCAGATGAGCTGGTTCGCCCTGACGCTTGCGGTGCTGTGCGGCTATCGACTGCTGATCCGCCTGGCCCTGCACACTCTGCGTCGGCACGGCTTCAATACGCGCCGGGTGGCAATTGTCGGGACCGGTCAGGTCGGCGAGCGACTGGCCCGCTCTATCTCCCTCGCGCCGTGGATGGGACTGAACCTGCTGGGGTTTTACGACTCGCACCCGCAGCAGATGAATCTGCAGGCTGAAAAACGTCGTCTGCCAGTGCTGGGTGATCTGGACCAGTTGATAGAGGATGCCCGTGCAGGCCGTTTAGACAAGGTGTACATCACCCTCGCGTTCAGCGCCGAGCCGCAATTGCGCGAGCTGATTACCGGTTTGAGCGACACCACCGCCTCGGTGTACCTGATTCCCGACGTGTTCATGTTTGACCTGCTGCATGCCCGCAGTGAAAGCATCAATGGCCTGGCCAGTATCAGCATTTTCGATTCGCCTATGGACGGTGCCTGGAGCCTGGTAAAGCGCGCCGAAGACATCGTCCTGTCCAGTCTGATTCTGCTGCTGATCGCCCTGCCACTGCTGGCCATCGCGGCGGCCATCAAGCTCACCTCTGCGGGCCCGGTGCTGTTTCGCCAGCGCCGCTACGGACTGGACGGCCGTTCGATCATGGTCTGGAAATTTCGCAGCATGAACGTTCAGGAAAACGCCGATGTGGTGCTTCAGGCAACGCGCAATGACGCGCGGGTAACGCCGCTGGGAGCATTTTTGCGGCGCACTTCGCTGGATGAACTGCCGCAGTTTTTCAATGTGCTGCACGGCGATATGTCCATCGTCGGCCCGCGCCCTCACGCCATCGCCCATAACGAGCAGTACCGCAAGCAGGTCAGCGGCTACATGTTGCGCCACAAGGTCAAACCCGGCATCACCGGCTGGGCGCAGATCAATGGCTGGCGCGGTGAAACCGACACACTCGACAAGATGCGCATGCGCGTGGAATTCGACCTGGAATACATCGAGCACTGGTCGATCTGGCTCGACCTCAAAATCATTCTGCTGACGCTGTTCAAAGGCTTCGTCAACAAGAACGCCTTCTGACGCTTCCCCTGAGTGAACGAACGCGCCGAAATTCGTCGGTACGCCGAAAGAAAGGAGCAATGCCATGAAAGGAAAAACGCAATGAATCCAAGGTTAGTTGCTTTACTGCTCACCAGCCTGGCGCTGCAAGGCTGCGCATTCGCCCCGGGGCAGCACATGACCCCGGACGACGTTACCACCGTTAAAACAGACGAACCCCGGGCGCAACTGGTCGAGGTCACACCGAAAAGTCTTCAGCAACAGCAACAACGCGCCACCGCAGATGCCAAGGCACTGCCGCAGGCGCTGCTTGACTACAAGACTCCGGAATACGTGATTGGCGCTGGCGATACCTTGCTGGTCACCGTGTTCGAACACCCGGAACTGACCGCGCCAGGCTCGCAAGACCAGCTGGATGCCAACACCCGGGAAGTGCTGAACGATGGCACGCTCTACTTCCCCTACGTCGGACGAATCCGCGCGAGCGGTAGAACGTTGAGCGAGGTGCGCGAGCAGTTGCGCATGGGGCTGGCGCCGCAATACACCGAGGTCAAGGTCGACGTCAAAGTGCTGCGCTACAACAGTCAGCGAATACTCCTGTCCGGCTCCTTCAAAGTGCCCGGCCCGCAACCCATTACCAACATTCCGTTGAGCCTGGTGCAGGCCGTGAGCGTCGCGGGCGTCGACCTGACCGATGCCAACCTCGCCGGTCTGACCCTGCGCCGCGATGGCCGCGATTACTTGATCGACATCGACTCGCTGAACCGCAAAGACTCGCAACTGAGCAGAATCTTCCTGAAGGATGGCGATTACCTCCACTTGAACAGCAATTCGCGAAACAAGATCTACGTGCTGGGCGAAGTACGTAACCCGCAAGTGATCTCCTTCGGCACCACCCGCCTGACGTTGCTGGAGGCGCTGGGCAACTCCGGCGGCCTCAGCCCGGACAGCGCAGATGGCGATGCGGTGTATGTGATACGCGGTGCGGAAAACTTTGCCGAAGCGACGTCTACCGTTTACCACCTCAATGCCAGGAAGCCCACCGCCTATCTGCTGGCGGGGCAGTTCGAGCTCAAGGCGCAGGACGTGGTATTTGTCGGCACGGCCGATATCACCCGCTGGAGCCGATTCATCAGCCAGTTGCTCGGTTCGGCCAGTGTGGTGCAGACCGGCGCAGCGTTCCGCAACTGACTCTGAAGAAGCTTTGAAAATCTTCCTGGAAGCAGTTTTGCGGGATTTTTTTTGGCCCGCCGAACAACGCAAAACTGTTGCCTGAGCAACAGTGGTTCAACAGTTGGCTGGCTTTTTGTCAGCATGACAACGCCGCACCATCGGTATGAAAAGCGCGCAAACCCAATGTCTGCGAGTCATCGCCGGACCTTGCGAAGGCTGGCACACAAGCTGCTTTACAGACACACGCTTATCGCAAGGAAATCCCATATGCTCGTTGTTTCACTTTCCGGCAGCCCTTCGCCCAAATCCCGTTCCGGCGTAGTGCTGGCTCATGCCAGCCGCTGGTTACAAAGCCGCGGGGTTGAAGTCACCACGCTGCGCATACGCGACTTCAATGCCGAGGACCTGCTTTTTGCCCGCTTCGACAGCCCACAAGTGCTGGAATTTATCGAAGCGGTCAGGCAAGCAGATGGCCTGCTGATTGGTACGCCGGTCTACAAGGCGTCATTTTCAGGCGCACTGAAAACCCTGCTCGACTTACTGCCCGAGCGCGCACTGCATGGCAAAGTGGTCTTGCCGCTGGCCACCGGCGCCAGTATCGCGCACATGTTGGCCGTGGATTACGCGCTCAAACCGGTACTGTCGGCGCTCAAATCGCAGGAAGTGCTACACGGCATCTTCGCCATCGATACCCAGATCAGCTACGACGACAACGAAGAAGGCGGCACCCTGGACGAAATCCTCACCGAGCGCCTGCATGAGGGGCTGGAGCACTTCCATCACGGCCTGCAACGTCGTTTGCAAGCACTTCACAAGCAGGCCGGCGGGCATTTGCAACTGGCTTTATAGCCCGGCATCAATGCTCGACAAACAGCGGATACAACGAGGCCACCAACAGCACGGCCATCACGCCGTTGAAGATGCGCAACCCCAGCGGGTCACGCAGAACATTGCGCAACAAACTGCCAAAGCCTGCCCAGATGCCGACACTGGGCAGGTTGATCAGCGCAAACACCGCCGAGATCACCACCACATTGTAGAAATAGCCCTGCATCGGCGTGTAGGTGCTAATGGCACCAATCGCCATGATCCAGGCCTTGGGGTTGACCCATTGAAACAGCGCTGCACTCATGAAACTCAGCGGCTTGCCCTGACTGTCGACGTTATCGGAGGCAGGACCTGACGTGGCGATTTTCCACGCCAGGTACAACAGATAAGCGGCGCCGACATAGCGCAGGATGGTGTAGAGAAGCGGCCATGCCTTGAACACGCTACCCAGCCCGAAACCGACGGCCAGCACCAGGACAAAAAAACCGATGCTGATACCCAGCATGTGCGGCAACGTACGGCTGAAACCGAAATTGACGCCCGAGGCCAGCAGCATCATGTTATTCGGGCCGGGGGTAATAGAGGTGACGAACGCGAAGAGTGTGAAGGCAAGAAGCAAATCGAAAGAGAGCACCATACAGCTTGTCCGGATCAGTGGGTCAGGCACTTACCCTATAGAAGGCGCTGCAAGAAACACACGGACAGTTGACCGGTAATTATTACCGTACAGTTTGATAAAAAACTCTTTTAAAGCGGACTGTTAACCTTGTGGCTGCTGGCCAGTCACATTCAGGTCAACGCTTGCTTCGCCTTTATCATCGAATTCGCGCGCCTGCTGTGCCTGCGGATCAGCCATCAATTGCGCCTTGCGTGCCTGGTATTCATCAAACGACAGGCCGCGCCGGTTAAGGTCTTCAAGCGCCAGTTGATGGCTTTCTTCGGCGCTGAAGGGACGCTGCTCCACAGCATTGTGGGTGGAGCAGCCGGAGAGCAATGCAACGGTGAATGTGAGGACAAGCGCAAGGGCAAGCATACGGTTCATCTGGGGCCTCCGGGGCAGGCTTCATTTCAAGAATGACGCAAGGTTACGCCCGCCCCCGACGCAGCAAAAATCATCCGCCGTGATAGTCGCTATCGACTGTTGCGAGCATCCTCGATCAATACCTCGCGCAACGCCTGAGCCGCAGCGGAAAGCTTGTGATCGGCCAGCATCATCAGGCCGATACGACGCTCGATACGCGGTCCTACCAGCGCGATGCAGCAAGCACCCAGTTCCTGCATCTGACCGATGCACAGCGACGGCACCGCGCTGACACCCAGGCCATTGGCAACCATGCGCCCGATGGTGGACAGCTGATGGCTTTCAAACGCCACTGCCAGTTTGCCGTGCATCGGCTCGATGGCCTGCTCCAGTAGCAAACGCACAGCCGAAGGCCTTTGCAGGGCAATGAAGTCTTCGCCCAACAGCTCGGCCCAGGACACTTCGCCAAGCCCGGCCAGCGGCGAATCCTTCGAGACCACAGCCACGAAGCGATCCATATAAAACGGAGTGAACAACAAAGCGCTGTTCGACTCGGGCTCAAAGCCGATGCCCAGCTCGACACGGCAGTGACGCACCATCTCCAGCACCTGCTCATTGATCACGTCATGCACCGCGACATTGACCCGTGGGTAGCGCCCGCGAAACACCTTCAGCGCTGCCGGCAATCGATTGCCGGCAAATGAAGGCATGGCGGCGACCGAAACCCGGCCCGTCTGCAAGGTAAACCGCTGTCGCAGCAGCTCTTCGGTGTTGTCCCAGTCAGCCAGCAACTGGCGCGCCAGCGGCAACAGGGTTTCGCCCTCGGGTGTCAGGCCGACGTTACGTGTAGTGCGTGTCAGCAATTGCCCGCCAAGGTCCTCCTCAAGGCTCTTGACGGTCAGGCTCAACGCCGGTTGCGAGATGTTCAGTCGTTCCCCGGCCTGGGCGAAGCTCAGGTACTGCGCCACTGCCAGAAAAGCCCGAAGCTGCTTGACGTTCATATATTTGTTTTTCTTATCAATTGATCAGAAAAACAAAATTAACAAATCAGTCGCTGCGAGAGAAGATGCAAGTCACCCGATCCTCCGACAGTGCGACTGTCGATCAACAACTATTAAAGGCGGATCATCATGGCTGGACTCAATAAACGAGTAATGACCTACGAAGAAGCCCTTGCCGGGCTGACCGACGACATGACGGTACTCTGCGGCGGCTTCGGTCTGTGCGGCATTCCGGAAAACCTCATCGCGCAGATCAAGCGTATGGGCATCAAGGGCCTTACCGTCGTTTCCAACAACTGTGGCGTTGACGGCTTCGGCCTGGGCATCCTGCTTGAGGACCGGCAGATCCGGAAAATGATTTCGTCCTACGTGGGCGAAAACGCCTTGTTCGAAAAGCAGTTGCTCAGCGGCGAGCTGGAAGTCGAACTCACCCCGCAAGGCACCCTGGCAGAAAAACTGCGCGCAGGCGGCGCGGGCATCCCTGCGTTCTACACCGCGACCGGTTATGGCACGCCAGTGGCTGAAGGCAAGGAAACCCGGCAGTTCAATGGCCGCAATGTGATCCTGGAAGAGGCCATCACCGGCGACTTCGCCTTGGTCAAGGGCTGGAAAGCCGACCACTTCGGCAACGTGATCTATCGTCACACCGCGCAGAACTTCAACCCGGTAGTAGCCGCTGCTGGACGAATCACGGTGGTTGAGGTCGAGGAAATCGTCGAGCCAGGTGTGCTTTTGCCGACGCAGATCCATACGCCTGGCATTTACGTCGACCGTGTGATTCAGGGCACGTTCGAAAAGCGCATTGAACAGCGCACCGTCAGAAAACCCTGACAGAGCAGCTCGGCCATACAACAACAAAGAGATTTCAGACCATGGCACTTTCTCGCGAACAAATGGCTCAACGCGTCGCCCGTGAACTCAAGGACGGTTATTACGTAAACCTGGGCATTGGCATTCCGACCCTGGTGGCCAACTACGTACCGGACGACATCGACGTCATGTTGCAGTCGGAAAACGGTCTGCTGGGCATGGGCGCATTTCCGACCGAAGACACCATAGACGCTGACATGATCAATGCCGGCAAACAGACGGTTACGGCGCGTATCGGTGCGTCGATTTTCTCGTCGGTCGAATCCTTCGCCATGATCCGCGGCGGTCATGTAGACCTGACAGTGCTCGGCGCTTTCGAGGTGGATGTCGAGGGCAATATCGCGTCGTGGATGATCCCCGGCAAGCTGGTCAAAGGCATGGGCGGAGCGATGGACCTGGTGGCAGGTGCCGACAACATCATCGTGACCATGACCCATGCCTCGAAAGATGGCGAATCCAAACTGCTGCCCCGCTGCAGCCTGCCGCTGACCGGCGCGGCCTGCATCCGCAAGGTTCTGACTGACCTGGCGTATCTGGAAATCGACAACGGTGCCTTCATCCTCCGCGAACGTGCGCCGGGGGTCAGCGTGGAAGAAATCGTGGCAAAAACCGCGGGCAGGCTGATTGTGCCGGATGATGTGATCGAGATGAGTTTCTGAACGCGGGCATCTTCGAGCAGGATGGATACATCTCTGTGGGAGATTCTATGATTTCGTTTTGCTGCCGGTTCCCGGCA
>NZ_LJQT01000020.1:0-8731 GCF_001400515.1 Pseudomonas meliae
AATATCGTGCGCCGCTCCGCGTCGCATGCCGCTCTGGACGCTCTGCGTCCGGTCTTGAACCGGCACGCAGAGCATCTCGGGTATCAGGCAATCTGTGGCTTTTTAGCGATGGTGTCGAAGAGTGCGGGGTCAAGCGGGTCGCCTGCCTGCTCATTCAGTACCTGACGAGGGTGATCATTTCCCGGAATGCTGCTGTCGATCAAAGAAAGCAGGCTTGCGCCGCGCTTTGTCAGCATGTAACTCGAGCCATCACCGCCCTCCTCGCCAGGACGAGGTTCGACGAAGCCGCGATTAAGCAGCGTCTCAAACTCAGTGGCTGTCGATTTGGCGCCGTCGTTCTGCACTTCGTGCAACAAACGCTCGATAAGGTCCCAGTTGTAAGTCATTTTTCTAAACCTCCGTCCAGCATGGATTGATCGCCCATGACATCCAGCCACAGGCATACGACTCAGAAAATGTGACCTGCGGGGTTTGTCGCGGTTCAGAGAAGCTGCTGGAAGGTATAACGGGGGGTTGTTCTGCACAGGTGGCAGACAGAGGAGAAGCTGACCGCTCCCGCCTGCGCGGGAGCGATCATGGCAATCACTCGGCAGCCGGGGCCGGGGTGCTGCGTTTTTTCAGCGGCGCCATGCCGTCCTGGCTGACCAGATCGGACTTGGGACGGTTGACCGTCTTGCGCTTGGTCGGCCCCTTGGCCGCTGTCTTTTTCTTGTCGCCCTTGGCGTCAGTCTTTTTCTTCTTCACGCCTACAGCCTTGCCCGATGCCTTGACCTTCTTCGGCCCGCCGTAAGTGCCTTTGACTTCCTTGATGACACGACGCTCAAAGCTCTGCTTGAGGTAGCGCTCGACGCTCGACATCAGGTTCCAGTCGCCATGACAGATCAGCGAGATCGCCAGACCGTCGCTACCCGCACGGCCGGTACGACCGACGCGGTGGACGTAATCGTCACCGCTGCGCGGCATGTCGAAGTTGATCACCATGTCCAGACCTTCAACATCAAGACCGCAAGCCGCCACATCGGTCGCGACCATGATCTTGGCACCGCCCTGCTTCAGACGGTCGATGGCCGCCTTGCGGTCCTTCTGGTCCTTGTCGCCGTGCAGCACGAACGTCTTGTATTCCAGTGCAACCAGACGGCCGTACAAACGGTCGGCCATCGCCTTGGTGTTGGTGAAAATAATGGCTTTCTGGTAGGTCTCGTTGGCCAGCAGCCAGTTCAGCACCTGCTCTTTGTGCACGTTGTGATCGGCGGTGATGATCTGGTGGCGTGTGCCGGAAGCCAGCTCACTGACGCTGTTCACTTGCAGATGCTGCGGATCCTTGAGCACCTTGCCGATCATTTCCCGCAGGCCGGCACCACCGGTGGTTGCGGAGAACAGCATGGTCTGCTCGCGACCGGCACATTCGCCTGCCAGACGCTCGACGTCTTCAGAGAAGCCCATGTCCAGCATGCGGTCGGCTTCGTCCAGTACCAGTACTTCAACGTGCTTGAGGTCCAGATTGCCTGCGTTCAACTGCTCCAGCAGACGCCCCGGCGTGCCGATCAGAATGTCCGGCACCTTGCGCAGCATCGCGGCCTGAACCTTGAAGTCCTCGCCACCGGTGATCAGGCCGGCCTTGACGAAGGTGAACTGCGAGAAGCGCTCGACTTCCTTGAGCGTCTGCTGAGCCAGCTCACGGGTCGGCAGCAGGATCACCGCACGGATGTCGACACGAACCTTGGCCGGGCCGATCAGACGGTTGAGGATCGGCAGCACAAATGCGGCGGTCTTGCCGCTACCGGTTTGCGCAGTCACCCGCAGGTCGCGCCCTTGCAGTGCGAGCGGAATGGCGGCCGCCTGCACGGGCGTAGGCTCGACAAATTTAAGCTCGGCCACAGCTTTAAGCAGGCGTTCGTGCAGGGCGAATTCGGAAAACACGGGTGCTACCTCGACGAAAAACAAAAATACAGCTGCATAGCGTAACGGTTTCGAGCGCCGGGGCCGAGTTTCTTTACCACCAAAGGTCGATTTTGTTTATGAATTGCCCGGTGAAGCACCGCCGCAAGCAGCACAATCAAACCGCTGAAGGTGATCAACCAGCACGCCTCAGCACACCGGCAGCACAATATCCACCACCAACCCACCGCCCGGCCGATTGCGCGCAGCAATCTGGCCACCGTGCATTTCAACGGCACGCAGCGCGATGGCCAGGCCCAGACCGAAGCCTTGCGCGGTATTGTCGGGGCCACGCTCAAAGGGCTGAAAAATACGTTGCAGGCAATCGTCATCCACGCCCGGCCCCTGATCAATGACATTGACCGTCAAGCACGGCGGCTGCGCCTGAACATTGGCAACCACTACCACATCAGTGCCCACCGCCGTGTGGCGAACCGCGTTGCGGATCACGTTTTCGAATGCCCGGTAAAGCAATTCGCTGTCGACCTGTGCCACAAAAGGTTCGGGGGCCTGCAGCCTGACCCGGCACTGTTTCAGGCCAGCCTCGAACGCGGCATCCTCGACGATGGCGGCCAGCAGGCTGATGACATCGACCGTCTCTCGCTCCAGGCTTTCGGCATCGCTCTGCATGCGCGCCAGGGTCAGCAGCTCCTCGATGAGTGCGTCCATCCGTTCCGACTCGCGCTCGATCCGCTCGAGCATGTCCAGTTGCGTCGGTGCCTGGCGCAAAAGGCCAATGGCGGCGCTCATGCGGGTCAGCGGTGAACGCAGCTCATGGGAAATGTCATGCAGCAGTTGCTGCTGAGAGTCGGCCATGACCTTGAGCTGATTGGCCATACGGTCGCAGTCCTCGGCCAGATCGACGATTTCATCGCGCCGGCGGCCCATGTCGGGTTTCACCCTGGTGTCGAAACGACCTCTGGCGACCTTGCCCATCGCCTCACGCAACTTAATCAGCGGTGTCACCAGATAGGCGCTGAGGAACCAGCTGAACAGCGCACTCATGAAGGTGCCGGTGATCAGTGGGTTAAGGTGGGAAGGCCGATCTTCGTGGTTGGGCCGTTGGGTGGCCCTGATGTTTACGACTGTGCCTTCCCTTGTGTGCACGGCCATTTCGAAACGCGGATTATCTACCGGCTTGCCCGCAAGCAACCGGCCCTTTTCATCGTACAGCCCGACCCGGTACTGCCCGTCAGGCTGCCAGGCATCGAGCAACGCCTGCCCTGCGGGAATGCCCGACTGTTGAAGCATGCGTACTTCGTTGTCGAACACGGTGCTGAACGAGGGGTCGCCCGGTCCTGACCGGGACAGCATGAACAAGCCCGCACCGACCATGAAGGTCAGGCTGGTCGCCAGCCAGAACGCCAGAAACAGCTTCCAGAATAACCGGCTCGGCCTCATGGCGTAATCAACAGGTAGCCCAGATTGCGTACGCTCTGTATCCAGCTCTGGTTATCGTTGCGCGGCCCGAGTTTGTGGCGAATGCTGCTGATGTGCACATCGATGCTGCGGTCATAGCGGGCCAGCGGCCGCCCCAGTGCGTTCATCGACAGATTCTGCTTGCTGACCAGTTGCCCGGCATGACGCGCCAGCTCCTCCAGCAGGCAGAATTCGTTGCCGGTCAGCTCCAGCGTGACGCCCTGCCAGCGTGCTTCACGTTTGCCCGGCCAGAGCGTCAAGTCACCGGCCTGAATCACCTCCCTGACCGTCTCGACCACCGGCACCGCCCTCACCCGGCGCATGATCGCCCGCAGACGCGCTACCAGTTCGCCCGGTGAACTGGGCTTGGGCACGTAATCGTCAGCGCCCAGCTCCAGCCCGGAAATACGGTCGATATTGTCGCCACGGGCCGTCAGCAGAATCACCGGCACCTGGCTTTGCGCGCGGATGCGCCGAAGCACTTCGATTCCGGACATGCGCGGCATCATTATGTCGAGCACAACAATGTCGTGACGACCGGACAGCGCCTCGATTTCCCCTTCTTCCGCACTGTTGGTGCAGGTCACAGTGAAGCTTTCACGGGTCAGGTACTGGCTGAGCATTTCGGTCAGTTCCCGATCATCGTCGACAAGCAATACGCGAGTCATGGCAGGCCCTTGATTGGTGGTTGCCGATTATCCCGGCACCGCTGCAGCGTGTCAGCCAGTCCTGATGATCTTTACCTAACCTTACACCCCGTTAACCGTCCCCAACATGCCCTCCCCCTATGCTGCGCAGCCAACAGCGCCTGCCGGACCGGCCCTTTCTGGCGTGTCATCGGCAGCGCTCAAATGCCTTTGTCGCCGCTTTCTGGAAAGGGTTTGATGATTTCTTCGCGTCTGTTTCTATCGTTCTGCCTGTTATTCAGCGTCCCGCTGGCACACGCCGACACTTTTTCCATCTCGGACATCCGCGTCAACGGCCTGCAACGCGTGTCTGCCGGCAGCGTATTCGCTGCGCTGCCGCTCAATGTCGGCGATCAGGCCGATGAACAGCGTCTGGCCGACGCGTCGCGCTCACTGTTCAAGACCGGTTTCTTTCAAGACATCAACGTTGCCCGCGACGGCAACGTGCTGGTGATCAATGTCGTCGAACGCCCGTCCATCGCGAGCATCGAGATTATCGGCAACAAGGCAATCAGCACGGAAGACCTGATGAAGGGGCTGAAGCAGTCGGGGCTCAGTGAAGGTGAAATCTTCCAGCGCGCCACTCTGGAAGGTGTGCGCAATGAACTGCAACGTCAGTACGTTGCTCAAGGCCGCTACAGTGCCTCGGTCGATACCGAAGCGTTACCTGCACCGCGTAACCGCATCGCGCTGAAAATCACCATCGATGAAGGCACCGTGGCGTCCATCCAGCACATCAATGTGGTCGGCAACACGGTGTTTTCAGATGAGGAGCTGGCCGACCAGTTTCAGCTCAAGACCAGTAACTGGCTGTCGTTTTTCAAGAACGATGACAAGTACGCCCGCGAAAAACTCTCCGGTGACCTGGAACGCTTGCGTTCGTGGTACCTGGACCGCGGCTACATCAACATGGATATCAACTCGACGCAGGTATCGCTGACGCCTGACAAGAAAGGCGTGTTCATTACCGTCAATATCACCGAAGGCGAACGGTACACCGTGGGCAGCGTCAAACTGGGCGGTGACCTGAAAGTGCCGCAGGCTCAGCTTGAACAACTGATTCTGGTCAAACCGGGCCAGGTGTTTTCACGCAAGGTCATGACCGATACCACCAATCTGATCACCCGCCGCCTGGGCAACGATGGCTATACCTTCGCCAACGTCAACGGTGTGCCGAAAGCCAACGATGCCGACCATACCGTAGACATCAGCTTTATGGTCGACCCCGGCAAGCGGGCCTACGCAAACCGCATCAACTTTCGCGGCAACACCAAGACTGCCGATGAAGTGCTGCGCCGCGAGATGCGCCAGATGGAAGGAGGCTGGGCGTCGACCTACCTGATCGACCAGTCGAAGGTGCGTCTGGAGCGTCTGGGTTTCTTCAAGGAAGTAAACGTCGAAACGCCTGCTGTCCCCGGTACCGACGACCAAGTGGACATCAACTACGCCGTGGAAGAACAGGCCTCGGGCAATATCACCGCCAGCGTAGGCTTTGCCCAAAGCGCCGGGCTGATACTCGGGGGCTCGATCTCGCAGAACAACATCCTCGGCACCGGTAACTTCGCCAGCCTCGGCATGACGCGCTCCGAGTACCAGACCAAGTACAACTTTGCATTCACCAACCCATACTTCACGCCTGACGGTGTAAGCCTGGGCTACAACGTTTTCTACAACGCCACTGATTACAGCAAGTATTACGACGATGATGACGAGGTGTCCTACTACTCGCTCAACAGCGTCGGTGCGGGGGTCAACCTCGGCTACCCGATCAGCGAAACCTCGCGCCTGACCTACGGTTTGTCGATCCAGCACGACACCCTCGACCCCGGCAGCTACAGCGCCGACGAGATCTATGACTTCATCGAGCGTGAGGGCTCGTCATTCACCAACCTCAAGGCCAGTGTCGGCTGGTCGGAATCGACCCTCAACAAAGGCGTGCTGGCCACCCGCGGTCATTCACAAAGCCTGACCCTGACCAGCACCGTGCCGGGCAGTGACCTGCAGTTCTACAAACTCGACTACAACGGCCAGACCTTTCTGCCGCTCAGCGACGCCACATCGCTGCGTCTGCACACCAAACTGGGCTACGGCAACGGTTACGGCGAAACCGACGGCCTGCCGTTCTACGAAAACTATACGGCGGGCGGCCAGGCCACTGTGCGCGGCTTCAAGGACGGTACGCTGGGACCACGCAATACCCCGGCCACCGGCACCTACGCCAGTCAGGGGCAAATCTACTACTCGGACCGCGACACAGAAGCGCTGGGCGGCAACATCCTGATCACCGGTGGCATGGAATACCTGTTCCCGATGCCTTTCGTCAAAGACCAGAAATCCCTGCGCACCTCGCTGTTCTGGGACTTCGGCACGGTCTACGCCGACAAGTGCTACCTGAGCACCACGCAGAACTGCGGCAACATCAATATCGACCAGATGGCCAGTTCGGTCGGCGTCGGCGTGACCTGGTACTCGCCGCTCGGCCCGTTGAGCTTCGATCTCGCCGTGCCGATCAAAAAGCCCGAAGACGCCGAGACCCAG
Organism: Pseudomonas meliae; assembly: GCF_001400515.1. Classification (NCBI taxonomy): domain Bacteria; kingdom Pseudomonadati; phylum Pseudomonadota; class Gammaproteobacteria; order Pseudomonadales; family Pseudomonadaceae; genus Pseudomonas; species Pseudomonas meliae. The sequence goes on from NZ_LJQT01000020.1 coordinate 6,582, forward strand.
GTGTTCCAGTTCTCGCTGGGCCAGACCTTTTGAAACACTGACCTTTAAGCATGAATCAGGCGGTCTTTACCCAGCATTACCTCGCCCGGACCTCACTTAACATCCAGCCATTGAATACTGCCTGGTACTACGAATCAGTTCAGGAGCTGTTACATGAGCCGCGAAGTCAGGCAGATCACCCCCGATGTGCAGGAAATCATCCAGCACGCCCTGCGCTCACTGCTGGGCAAAGGCTTCGTCATCGCGCTGTTCGGCAGCGAGGATGCAACCGGGGCCATGCACTACCACCTGCGTATCGACCACGACGCCACGGGGCTTGGCATCGAGCATCACGACAACGTCGAAGACGGTTTCATCGACGATATCTTCATGCTCGCCACCCGCATGAAAGCCATGCTCAAACAACGTGAAACCCTGTCTCGCATGCACGGCGGCAGCCAGGCGACGGGGCAGGTCCGGCTGCTGACCTGGATCACCGAGGACAACAGCCAGACAGTGCTGCAAACCGCCGAGGCTGCGGGGCGCGAGTGTTTGAGTGCGTTACGCGAACGCAGGCTGCGGGCTTGAATCATGAGCGCCGCACGGCTCAATCAATGGCCAAAGCCATCAGTTCTCGCAGCCACATATGAGCCGGATCACGGTGCAAACGCTCAGGCCACAGCATGAGCATTTCAAACCCGGAAATCGAAAGCGGCGGTTCCTGAACCACAAGCGTCGGCTGGGCGCGCACCAGCCGTTCGGGTACTACAGCAACCAGGTCGCTGCAGACCAGTGCAGATACCAGCGAGCCGAAATGCGGCGCCGACAACACGACCCGTCTGCTTAACCCCTGCGCCGCCAGGGCCTGATCGGTGCTTCCAGCGAACCCGCCGCCGTTGGGAGACATGACCGCATGCTCCAGCTCACAGAAACGTGTCAGCGATACGGGCTGCACAAAATCCGGATGATCATGCCGGGCAGCAAGCACATAACGTTCATGGATCAACGACCGCTGACGCAGCTTGGGCGGCGCCTCATCGCGGGTGTGCAACGCCAGATCCAGTCGACCGCTTTCGAGATCCGCGGCAAGGCTGACCGGGTGCTTGTTCAACAGGGCCAGGCGCGTGCCCGGTGCACTGCTGCGCAACCTGCCGAGCGACGGCCATATCAACGCGATGGTCGCGTAGTCGCTGGCGGCCACGCGCCAGGTGTGATCGGCCTTTGCCGGATCGAAATCCCGGCCGGGCAGCAAAGCGGACTCCAGCGCTGCAAGCGCCTGCCTGAGCGGTTCGCGCAGTTGTTCAGCCCGCGCAGTCGGGGTCATGCCCCGCGGTCCCGGCAACAGCAATGGATCATCCAGTACCTGCCTCAGCCTGCCCAATTGCAGGCTGACCGTCGGCTGAGTCAGGTTCAGCCGATGCGCCGCGCGGGTCACGTTCTGCTCCGAGAGCAATGCATCCAGCGTGATCAGCAAATTGAGGTCGATACGCCGCAAGGTATTGTTCATGCAAATACCCAGTGTTTGGGAGATTGATTTCCAGCATACCCGATCGAGTCTGTAGCGTTGCCTCATGACAGACAAACCGGAGCCCCTCATGAACGTACTTATTGTCTACGCCCACCCCGAACCGCGCTCGCTGAATGGGTCGTTGAAAGACTTCGCAGTCGATCATCTGCAGAGCAAAGGACATCAGGTGCAGGTGTCCGACCTTTACCAGATGGGCTGGAAGGCGACAATCGACGCCAACGATGCACCTGGCCTTGAGAGCAGCAGCCGCTTTGACCCTGCCCTTGAGTCGCAACGCGTATTTGCCGCCGGTATTCAACCGCCGGACATCGAGGCCGAACAGGCCAGATTGCTCTGGGCAGACGCCGTCATATTTCAGTTTCCGCTTTGGTGGTTTTCGATGCCGGCGATCATGAAAGGCTGGATAGAGCGGGTGTACGCCTGTGGCTTCGCCTACGGCGTGGGCGAGCACAGCGACCATCACTGGGGTGATCGATACGGTGAGGGAACGCTGGCAGGCAAGCGCGCCATGCTGACGGTGACCATGGGCGGCTGGGAGTCCCACTACAGCGAGCGTGGCGTAAACGGAGCGCTGAACGACGTGCTCTTTCCTATCCAGCACGGCATCCTGTTCTATCCAGGTTTGAGACTGTCAGAAATTTTG
>NZ_LJQT01000294.1:0-405 GCF_001400515.1 Pseudomonas meliae
ACTCGCGTCCGTCCTCGTGAATACGCCCTGCGTTACCCCTATATGCAGGTCAATCGCCCCGGCATGGTGTCGTGGCTGGTGTTCGACCTGGACCATGCCAACGCCTTGGCCTGGGACGATGCGGGGTTGCCCGCGCCAAACCTGATGGTGCGTAACCGCAAAAGCGGCCACTCCCAGTTGTTCTACGCCGTGCCGTCCGTTTGCACCACCGAGAACGCACGGACAAAGCCGATTCAGTACATGAAGGCGATCTATGCAGCGTTTGCCGTTCGCCTCGACGCGGACGTGGACTACCACGGTGGCCCTGTGGCCAAGACACCGGGTCACCCTTGGTGGGAGACGACCGAATTCCACAGCCACATATACGAACTGGGCGAACTGGGCGAACTGGCGAGCGCGGTGGAG
>NZ_LJQT01000492.1:0-10108 GCF_001400515.1 Pseudomonas meliae
CTAGCTACATGTTATGCCCGAACACAAAATTTCTGACAGTCTCGTGTCCTGGGCGAGCAGACCCCTTCCAGCCCTGAGGCGTGCTACCCGCGCCACGTCAAACTCGGCACAGCCAATGAGTAAACACAGAAGACACTCCCGGCACCTAAAGAAGAGCTGACCCATACCCAGATTCAAGTAACGGTCTCCCTGAGAAAGCTCAAGGCATCCTTGAAAATATGGTGCCATCTGTCAGACGGCTCACTCATCAGCGGATGCCAGAAGAATCTGAAATCGTGTCCTCCATCATCCTCTGCAAAATGCACCCAGCTATCGGGAAGGTCTTGAGCCACCTCACATTCATGAAATGCCCAGATATGTCCCGTTATGGTGGAGTGCCACTCACCCAGGTTTCGCTTTGCTGTCGCTTGAATCCCGGCCTCCTCCATTAACTCCCGCACAGCAGCCGCGCAAGTTGACTCGCCTGGTTCCACACTGCCCTTCACCAATTGCAGGCCCGCCAACGGATGCTCAAATGCCAGAATCTCCAGCACTCCCCGGTCTCGCAGAACCACAGCACACGCTTTATCCGCCGTCATGCAGTTACACCCTGGCCTTTTCAATTGCCCCTTGAACCCGGTTGAAGAGCATAGGGATTATGAAGCTCGACTTCGTACCTGCAAATCGCCAGACAGCACGGACATGATCAAAGCCCCAACATCAAACCACTCAGACGTTTGACCTTGCGGCGCAGAGCCTCCTCGAAGATGCCCTGGCGCGGTTCGATCAGGCTGAACCAGTGCTTGGCGCGGGTGATGCCGGTGTAGATGAGCTCCTTGGTCAGTACAGGGTTGAGCGCTTCGGGCAGGATCAGGGCGGTGTGGGCGAATTCCGAGCCTTGGGATTTGTGTACGGTCATGGCGTACACGGTCTCGACCTCGTTGAGGCGGCTGGGCAGGACGAAGCGTACGCCATCGCTGCCGTCGTTGCGCGGGAACGCGACACGTAGCACTTGCTTGCCGTCGCCGTCGCGCTCGGGCAGGCGTAAGGTGATGCCAATGTCGCCGTTCATCAAGCCCAGGCCATAGTCGTTATGGGTCATCAACACCGGGCGGCCTTCGTACCATTGCTGTTCGCTTTCAATCAGCTTCGCGTTGAACAGCGCATGAGTGATGCGCTGGTTCAGGCCTTCCACGCCCCACGGGCCTTTGCGTACAGCGCACAGCAGTTGGAAGGCGTCGAAGGCGCTGAGCACCAAGCGCGCCCATCGAGTCCAGCAATGGTCGTCGAGGGCCGAATCATCGGCGGGCCGCCCGGCGGCAAGTACGTTGAGGTAATGGCGGTAACCCTGCGGACCTTGCTCGCCTCTGCCAAGCCCGTCGAGCACAAGGCGTTCGAACTTCAGATCCTGTTCGCCCTTCAACGCCAGGGCAAACAGGTCGTCGTGACTGCCCGCCGCAAGCAGCGCGCGGGCCTGTTGGTCCTGCTGCTGGTTGACCAGTCGGGCCAACTGGCCGATACCGCTGCCTTGGCCAAAACGACGCGAATGGCGCAGCATCACCACTTGCTGGGCCAATGGATGGTGCTGCGCATCGCCTTGGCGCAAGGCACCTTTGCTGAGGTCTTCGCCGCTGACAGCTTCAAGCCAGGCCTGAGTTTCAGGGCTGTAAAAACCTTCTTCGGCGTCGCGACACAAATCGCCCAGAACGGCACCCGCCTCAACGGAGGCCAACTGGTCCTTGTCGCCGAGCAGCACCATGCGCGCATGCGGCGGTAATGCGTCGAGCAGATTGGCCATCATTTCCAGGTCGATCATGGATGCTTCATCAACCACCAGCACGTCCAGTGGCAGTAAGTTGCCTGCGTGATGGCGGAAGTGCCGGGTACCGGGGCGACTGCCAAGCAGGCGGTGGACGGTGGTGACTTCGCTGGGGATTTTCTGCCGTACGTCGTCGCTGACGTCCAGGCTCTGCACCTGCTGGCTGATGGACTCGGTCAGTCGGGCCGCCGCCTTGCCGGTAGGTGCCGCCAGACGGATACGCAGCGGTTGGCCATTCTGTACCGCCGGGGCCTGCAACAAGGCCAGCAGGCGCACCACCGTGGTGGTTTTGCCGGTGCCGGGGCCGCCGGTGATGATGCTGAAGCCCTTGCGGGTCGCCAGTGCGCAGGCAAGTTTCTGCCAGTCGATGACAGCTTGTGACGAAGAATTGGCCGGGCCGAACAATGCGTCGAGCTGCTGCGGCAGATCCTCCGGCGACGTTTCACGCTGTGCCAGGCGCTGACGCAAGGCTGCAGCGATACGTCGTTCGTAAGTCCAGTAGCGACGCAGGTACAGACGCCGCTCGGCCAGCACCAGCGGTTTTTGTCGCGCTTCGGCACTTGAATCGCCCACCTCGGCAACCAGCATGCTGCCGGCCAGCGCCTGGCACCAGGCGGCGCCATCCAGTGCTGCCAGCAGTTGTGAGGGCAGCAGCATCGGCGCGCTCTGCTGATCGCCTTCGGGTGGCAGTGACAGGGCGAAGTCCGGTTCTTTGAGGGTCTCGTAGAGGTCAAGGCAGACGTGACCGTGGCCGAGCTGATGGCTGGTAAGCGCCGCAGCCACCAGCACCAACGGATCGGCGTGCGGATCGAGGTCACTGAGGAACGCGACGAACGCTTTGTCCAGAGCACGCAACCAGCCGCGCTCGACCCAACGTTCGAGCAGGATCAGCAGATCGCTGACACGCGTCAGCGGGCTCAACTCAGCGAGGCTGATGTCGTCCAGCGCGGTAGGCAACAGATCATCGAACGAGCGGCTCATGCCAATGCTCCCGGCAGGTCATGCGCTATCGGTTTGCCCTGAAACAGCAGGTCCAGACTCTCGATCAGTTCACGTGGCGGACGTGTAAAATACGCTCCCTGAGAGGCCGAACGACTGCCGCGCAGAAACAGGTAAAGCGCGCCGCCCATGTGCTGGTCGTAATCATAGTCGGCCATCCGTGCCTTGAGCTGACGATGCAACGCCAGCAGGTACAGGACGTATTGCAGGTCGTAGCGGTTGTCGAGAATGGCGGTTTCCATCGCCAGTTCGGTGTACGCAGTGTCGTCGGTGCCCAGCCAGTTGGACTTGTAGTCAGCCACGTAATACCGGCCTTCGTGTTCGAACGTCAGGTCGATAAAGCCTTTGAACATGCCGTTGAGCGAGACCGTCTCGGTCGCAGCACGCGGCGCGTTGTCGTGGGTGAAGCGGCGTACCAGGGCATCCATCTGCGCCACATTGACGTTGTTGCTGGCGAACCAGAACTCCATCTCTATGCGGTACTGATTGGGCTGATTCAGCTCACCCAGCGCGACCGGCGTGGCATCCGGCGACAGACGCAACGGTATGTTCAGCATCTGCTGTAGCCAATCGCTCAGCGTGTCGATCCAGCCCGCCCAGCCGCGACGGCTGCAGCGACGTGCAACGGCGTCTCTCAGCAGTTCAGGCGTGTGCGCCGTTAGCGCAAAACCTTCGTTGCCAGCCCATTCGAGCAGTCCATGCAGAAAGGTGCCGGGATTGGGGCCACGCGGAAAGCGGTGGATATCGCCGCCGCTGGTCAAAATGTCACGCGGCGCTTCAGGGTCCAGGCGCTCGTCGTCGAACAGCTTCTGTGCCTGCGGGCTGTCAGGCGATTCATCGGCACCGGTGGTTACGGTGTCGCCGATACGCAGGGCGCTGTAGGAGGCGATCCACCAGTTCTCGGCAGCGCGACGTTTGGGTACCAGCAGTTTGACCAGCGCGGCTTCGTTGCGAGGCGCACTGAAGCGTTCGTCAGTGGGCTCGGGAACAGGCTGCAAGGCAATCGCATCACAGCCTTGCGCGAGATCACGCAGCCAGACTTTCAGCTCTGCCGACTCGGCCAGCGCCACACCGCCACCCAGCAAATAACCCAACGCCGAACGGTGCAGCATCGAGTTGCTGGCATTGCTGCGTTTGAGGTCGGCAACGCCCAGCCAGCAAGCGTGTTCGGAACGGGTAAGCGCCACGTAGAGCAAGCGCAGGTCTTCGGCCAGACGTTCGTCATCGGCTTGCTGAATCAGCGCTTCGGTGGGTTGCAGGCTGATCTGCGAGTTGCCGTCGGCGTCATGAAACTGCAGTGGCAGGCGACTGCCGTCCACGGGTTTCGAGGAGCAAATGAATGGCAGGAACACCAGCGGATATTGCAGGCCCTTGGACTTGTGGATGGTCACCACCTTGACCAGTTGCTCGTCGCTTTCCAGACGCAAAATCTGTTCTTCGCCAGCCTGACCGGACAGTGCCAGGTGGTCGCCCAGATGCCGAATCAGCGCCTGTTCGCCGTCCAGTTCGGCGGCGGCCTGCTGCAGCAGTTCAGACAAGTGCAACAGGTTGGTCAGTACTCGCTCACCGTCGGTGCGCGTCATCAATGTCTGCGGCAGGGCGAAGTCGTGCAGCAGGCGGCGCAGCATTGGCAGGACGCCCTGGCTGCGCCACACGGCACGATAGCCACGGAACTGCATGACGCGCCGTTCCCACGCCAGCTCGTCCTGATTCAGACGCTCCAACTCGGCCAGTGGCAGGTCAAGCGTGATACATGCCAGTGCGGCACGCAGCGTACGTTCTGAATCGGGCTCGGCACAGGCTTTGAGCCAGGACAGAAGGTCGTGGGCCTCCTGAGCGGCGAACACTGAGTCCTTGTCCGACAGATAAACACTGCGCACGCCACGCGCGCTGAGTTGCTGACGCACCGCCTGCGCTTCCTTTCCATCGCGGACCAGAATCGCAATGTCGGTCGGACGCAGCCCGCGCAGCGGTTTATCAAGCATGGCGAAACCGGCACGGCCCTGTTGACCGGCGTTGAGCAGGCGCACGATCTCGCTGGCGCAACTGGCCGCCAACTGTTGGCGATAAATAACCCCGGACACCGGCTGTTCGCTTTCAAGATGCCAGACCGTCAGTGCAGTCAGTGGCGCGCCGTCGACTTCCAGGGTCTCTTTGCGCCCTTGGGCCAGCGCATCGGAGAACGGCACCTGATTGCCTTGATCATCACGAAACAGGAACGCTCCGCGACCTTGCGTACGTTGCTCTGCGCGCGTGAAGACATGGTTGACCGACGCGACCATTGCATGGCTGGAGCGGTAGTTGGTGTCCAGCGTGTGCCAACGGCCATCGGTGGCCTGCCGGGCGCGCAGGTACGTATAGATATCGGCACCGCGAAACGCATAGATCGCCTGCTTGGGGTCGCCGATCAGGAACAGCCCGGTCTGCTCGTCGTTACCTTCAAGGCGATAGATGCTGTCGAAGATCCGGTACTGCACCGGGTCGGTGTCCTGAAACTCATCGATCAACGCTACCGGAAACTGCTCACGAATCAGGGTGGCCAGACGTTCGCCGCCAGCGCTGTGCAGGGCGGCATCGAGCCTGAGCAGCATGTCGTCAAACCCCATCTCGGCGCGACGCCGCTTCTCTTCTTCAAAGCGGGCACTTACCCACTGCGCCGCATGCTGCAACACCGCGGCATCCGGCTTGGGCAGGCTGTCCAGCGCAGCTTTCAGCTGTGCCATGGCCTCGAAAGCAGGATGTGAAGGCGGATCACTTTTCCAGGCTTCGGCAACACCTTCCGGGGTCAGGCGAGTGAAACCGGTTCCCAGGTCCAGCGTTTCCTGTGTGTCGTCAGCGGCCCATGCAGCAAGCTTTTCAAACCAGGGCTTGAAGTAGCGCTCCTGCATCTTGCGGCCATCGACCACTTTGCGGGCTACGGCGTCCTGACAGAGCGCATACAGCTCTTCAGCCCAGGCGGCCCAAGGCGCTTTCAGGGCAGCGAGCGCTGCTCGGCGCTCCTGCAATGACGCCTCGATCAGTTCGGCGGGCTCTTGAGTGAGCGGGCTGCGATCACGACCAAACAAACCTCGCACACGCGGCAACAACGCCGCCGGACCGCTCAGATTTTCCCGCACCCAGGTCAACGCGTCGCCGCTCATGGGGTAGCAGAAGCGGCGCCAGTAGTCGCGCAGCACTTCACCGAGCAAATCGCTGTGGTCGGTTTCCAGGGTTTGGGTGAACAGGCTGCCGCTGTCAAATGCGTGTTCGCGCAACATGCGCTGGCACCAGCTGTGGATCGTCGAGACGGCGGCTTCGTCCATCCACTGTGCGGCGATGTCCAAACGGCTGGCACAGGCCGGCCACTGCTCGGCCTCGAACTGCTCACGCAACTCGGCAATCAAACCGTCAGGTGCGGCAATCTCGTCACGAAAGAACCGTGCTGCTTCCGCCAGCCGGGTACGAATCCTGTCACGCAGCTCCTTGGTAGCGGCGTCGGTAAAGGTCACCACGAGGATCTGCGGCGGCAGCAATTCACGACCAAAACCTGACCGTTCGGTGCCGTGGCCAAGCACCAGACGCAAGTACAGGGCGGAGATGGTGAAGGTCTTGCCGGTCCCGGCGCTGGCCTCGATCAACTGGCTGCCGCGTAGTGGAAAGCGCAGTGCCAGAGGAAGGGATTGTTCGTTCATGCGCCACGCTCTCCGCCAGACAGCGACTGCCAGGGTGCATCGTAAACCGGTTTGTAGAGTGTCTCGCACCAGCCTGCAAATTCTTCACTGTCGACCAGCGCGTCAAAGTCCGGAAACTGTCGGGCCAGCGCGGTGCTTTCGCGGCGCTCACCATCAGTGGTCTGCCCGTCACCCTCGTAGGCCTTGCGGGCTGCTGCTTCGGCTTTGTCGGCGGGCTGGCCCAGCCAGGCAAATGCGGTTTTGACGGCGACTGGTAAAGGCTCTTGCATGCCGCGTAGCCAAGCCATAAGCAAGTGATTCAGCGTGGTAATGGCCGCGTCCTTGTCCAACGGTTCGAGCATGAGGGTTTCGTCACTGGCGACCAGTGCCGTGTGCAACGGCAGCTCGCAGGCGCAGGCAACCAGGTGATTGACCCACGGCCGAATCAGCCGGTGCCATTTGCGAGTCTTTTTCGAGCCGATGCTGTTGGGAATCGCCGTGACCAGCAACAGCTCACCACGAGCGTTACGGTGCAGCCCGCCAAGCCAGCCATCGATACTCACACTGCCATGGCTGAAACTGATCGGTAATGCGCTGCTCAACGCTTCGGGCCAGAGGGTCAACAGGTCGTGGTAACGCTTGAGGACGTCTGGCAACGGCTCGATCAGCTCGCTCTGCATCAAGGTGCCGAACCCCGCGAGCGGCAGCAGGCCACTGGCTTGCAGTTTCAGTGCCTGGGCTTTCAGGGCGACATCCATATCGTCAGGGGAAGCCATCGCTGCGCTGAGCAGGCTTTCACTGAGGCCGTAACGCTCAAGCGCGTCGAGCACGAACGGTTCCTCATCGGCGAGCGGCGCTTCGGCGACTTCGAAATAGATCTTCAGGCGCTGGCTGAAGAAATGCTTCACCGGGTTTCTCAGGAAGTCCTGTAACTGTGCAATGGACAGGGGTTCTTCCTGCTCATGGGGGGGAAGCGCTTGAGGTACGGGCACCTGAAGGTCGGTTTCATGCAGCAGGCGCCACTCGCGGGCGAAGCTGAAATACCCCGTGCCTGCATGGAAGTAACTGGCACTGAAAGGCTGCAGCGGATGATCCACAGTCAACGCTTTCAGTAAGCGCTCACCATCGTCCTGCTTGCCGTCCGGGTCGGTCTCGCCAGCCAGCTTCCAGCCACTGGCCAGGTGATCGCGCAATTGGCCAATCAGCACCGATGCAGGACGCTCGCTGTTGTCCCGAATGCTGTGGCCAACCCAGCTGATATAGAGCTGGTCTCTGGCCGAGAGCAGCGCTTCCAGCAACAGGTAACGATCGTCTTCACGCCGCGAACGGTCGCCGGGACGGTAGTCGCTGCCCATCAGGTCGAAATCCAGCGGCGGTTGCGCGCGCGGGTAATCGCCGTCGTTCATGCCCAGCAGGCAGACCACTTTGAATGGAATGGCGCGCATGGGCATCAGGGTGCAGAAGTTGACCGAGCCCGCCAGAAAGCGTTGGGACAGGCGCCCCTGATCAAGCCCGGCCAGCCAGGCCTCACGCACAACGGTCAACGGCAGCTCATCGGTCAGCCTTACAGCTTCACAGGTTTCCAGCCAGTTTTCGCGCAGTGTTTCAAGCTGAGCGAGCAGGTAATCGTCGTGTTCGCTGTCGGCGAGGAAGAACAACTGCAACAGCGATTGCAGGCGCGTTCCCCACGCGTACGGAGTTGCGGGTGTCGATAATTCCGTATGGGCCACCTGAAGCGCGTCAATCAGCGCTACCAGTGGGCCGATCAATGCGGCATCAAGCCCGCCAATCTCATCGTACGGCTCAATGCCGTCGTAAGCGTCACCTGCACCCACGGCGTAACCCAGCAGCATGCGCCGCAGACCAAAATGCCAGCTGTTCTGCTCCAGCGCATCCGGCAACCCCAGACCGGCACGCTGCTGTGCATTGAGGCCCCAGCGAATGCCGGCGCCTTCTATCCAGCGGTGCAGCGTTGGCAGATCGCGCTCCTGAATCCTGAATCGCGCGCGCAAGGCAGGAACATCGAGCAGGTCAAGGATTTCGCTGACCGGGAAGCGGCTGTCCGGGAGTTTGAGGAGGTGTTCAACGGCAATCAGCAAGGGTTCGCGGCCACGTTGCCCTTGGTCGGCCAGCGTAAAGGGAATGAAGCGACGATCTTCGCGTTCGATTTGCCCGAATACCGCTCGTATGTGTGGGGCGTAGCTGTCGATATCCGGGACCATGACAATCACGTCACGCGGGCGCAGGCCCGGGTCTTTGCTGAACCGTGCCAATAGCTGGTCATGCAGCACTTCCACTTCGCGCTGCGCACTGTGCGCAACATGGAAACGGACCGAGCGATCTTCCAGCGGATCGACTGCCGGCCAGAGCTCACGGGTTTCATCCAGCGGGCGTAGCTCGAGAATATCGTCCTGCAACTGATTCAGCAGATTGGTGGGCTCGACTTCACTGAACAGATCAATCCGCTCATCCTTGAACGAAGAGCGGTAGCTGCGCGGATCATCATGGCTGTCCAGCAAATTGATGTAATCGCGACCCTGCTTGCCCCAGGCAGCGAGCAGCGGGTGAGCATGCTGATGCAGCGCTTGCGGGTCGAGGACCAGCGGCATTCCGGTCTTGCGCGCCTGGCGTTTGTACTGGTGACGCAGCAGGTCCTTGTCGGCGACGATATCAGCCCAGTGATGGCGACACGGGTTGTGAACGCAGAGCAGAACCTGGCTGAACTTCGCCAGGCCCGCCAATGCCTCGAGCGCTTGTGCGGGCAACGAGGAAATGCCAAAAACGATGACGCGTGCCGGCAAACCCGGAGGCGCTTCGGTCATGTTGCCGATGCGCTCGATGAAACGCTGATGCACGCCCGCGCGGCTCTGCGACATCCCTTCAGCCCCGACGTCGTCCAGCAACGCACGCCACAGTTCGGCTTGCCAGCAATTGGCGGCTGACAGCGGTCTGGCCTGGCCTCGCCCATCGCGCAATTGATGGCGGCCAGCGGCCCAGTCCTCCAGCCAGTCGGCGCGGTAAACCTGATATTGGTCGAACAGATCTGACAGGCGCTCGGACAATTGATAGCGCTTGCGTAGATCAGTGTCGTCGTTCAGGAAACGCTGCAGGGGCTCAAAGTGTGGCTGATTGATGAGTTCAGGGAGCAAGCGCATCAAGCGCCAGGTCAGCGGGGTCTTGTCGAGCAAGGAAGTCGACGGTATTTCATCGCTTCCGAGAACCATACGGTACAGCGTCCACATGAAGCTACCGGGCAATTGGACGTCTATGGCTGCGGCAATGCCACAGCCACCGCTATCTTCATCCTGAGCGTCCTCGGCCAACGCCAGTTTCAACCACTGCGCAATGCCGTTGCTCTGGACCAGCGCAATCTCGTTTTCCAAGGGTGCCAATGGATAACGTCGCATCCACGACACAACCAGACTGCGCAGCTCATCCGGGCGGTTGCCTTGAACCACCATGAAACCTGCACTCAGAGAGGTTGTAACGGACATGCTTGCTTCCTTGACCGGTGCGTAGAACCTGATGCGGAACCATAAGGGCAAGCGCGCTGGATTGCCATAAGCATGTTGGTCTGAATGACTGCCGGAGAGGTATGGTTATGAGTTCAGGAGAATGCAGAGGTTTGTGGAACCCCAGAAAAACAAAAACCCTCAACGCG
>NZ_LJQT01000226.1:0-1521 GCF_001400515.1 Pseudomonas meliae
GGACAGTTGGCTATTTTTGCAGCGCCTCCTTAATGGCTTCGATTTTTGAAGAAGAGGATTTTTCAGACCTTTCTTGGGTTCGGTTTGAGGCCGTACCCCCCATTGGACCGATAGGCCAGGTGGAGAGTGCTATCTCCACCTGGGCTGCTTCTAGCCCTTTCGGGTGAATAAAGGCCTTTGCCACCAGGGCTTAGGCTTGATAAGAGTCGCACTTTCAGCCGTGTCAGACTGTGTCATTTCAGGTTTGTACTCGATCAGACGTAGAGCTTGGCGCAACTCTGCTACTTCCTCCCTCAAAGCCTTCAACTCGGTCATTATCAAGGCTGTACCTTGTGTGCCAAGCTCAGTGTCAGCGTGTGCCGTTTTTTCAGGCTCGGCCTGTGTCACCGGCAAAAGTGCGCCGTATACGCGGATCAGTTCAGAGGTTTCAAGGCGACGGGAATTTTCTCCCTCTGGCTCCCAGGATAAGCGGCCTGCAGCCATATCACGGTAGAGCGTGCGGCGGCTCTTTCCGGTCAGCTTTTGCGCTTCCTGGATGGTGTGCCATGCCATGTGTCACTCCTCTTTCATACTGAGTGCCACGTTCGGTTTTTTTCGGCGGTATTCAGTGATCAAGGCTACACGGTCTCCTTTGAAAAACAGTGCAGGGTTGATCCAATACATGCTTGGTCCCCTAGGCCATAGGAAGCGATTGACCAACAACTCCTTAAAGCCTCGGTGAAATGTTGCTTCACTCATACCAAGGTCTTGCCCGTTAAGGCCTTTATCAAACCAATGCAGATAGATTGTGTCGGCAAAGCCACCAGACATACGGGTATTTTGGTACTCATTCAGAATCGCCTGAAACACGCGCATACCCGTTCGCGAAAGGTCATACATAGCCCGTACGCCTTCTGCAAATACCTTGACGAATTCAGCATCGTCGCGTTCTTCCACTGTGTGGATTGTGCTCACTACTGAAACTTCCCCTGTCATGGGATCAACCAGATCTTTACCTCGACCAGCCCTGACATAGCGCCGTTTGGTAGCAATCGTGGTTGACTCAATCAATGGGTTAACGTCTGGTGAAAACTGTCGATTGAGCTCGCGTAGCGTAAACTCATTTTTTGATTGATCCATCTTCAGAAATGACCCTAAATTTGCGTGTCGTGGCGTCATGGTATTGCGGATTTACCCGCAAAATCAAGGTGTTTTTTGCGGGTTGCACCAAGCATAACTGCGGGTAATACAATCAGATGTGCGTGTACCATTCCCGGACGCTAAGGCTTTCAGGGCATTTGCTTCTCACTCTGTTACTACGCTGTTCGCTTTTGATTGTTTTTGCTTTGAAAAATGAGGGCTACCGATAGAGCTGTTACACGGTGAGGTTGGGGCAAATCGCTGGTCGGGTGTTTTTTCCGGCCAGGGATTTGACGCGGCCCGTCAACTCGCGAAGCGAGGCGACAGCCTAGGGGGGGGGCATGTTGCAAATGTGTTGCATCCACTGACGTATCGGCGCTTAGCGCCGGGCGGCCTTTGGCG
>NZ_LJQT01000226.1:1543-2557 GCF_001400515.1 Pseudomonas meliae
AACTTTGTCATGACAAAGTTTTGGCTTGCCTGATCTGAAGCTTGATCGTGTGTGGTGTCAGGTAGAAAGCGCCCTTCTGGGACCGTGCACAAGGCCTCAAGGCAGTGCAAGGGCTGCTTCGCTCCTTCACGGCGCAGGCTACGCCCTGCGCGCTCTGCTTGCGGGTCACTTAGAGCGAGGGATATTCCTGCCTAGCGTGGATGACGTTCACGACCTCGATGCGCTCGATCGCCACACGGTAGACCAGCACGTAATTTGGGTGCGCTACCAGCTCGCGAGTACCAGACACTCGCCCAGGACGATACAGGTATGGATGATCGGCCACGGGTAGGATGGCTGACTGTAAGCGCTCCAGAATGGCTTGAGCGGCTTTGGGGTCTTCGTTGGAGATCTTAGCCAGGCTCATGCGCGCACGTTGCCGCCAGATGATTTGCATCAGCTGACCTTAGCCCGATCCTGTTGACGCTTTTCTGCCTCGGCAATGATTGCGTCCATTTCAGCCATGACCTGGTCGTGCGGCACACCAGGACTGGGATCGTCCAGTGATGCTTGCACCTGGAGCCGAAACCAGCGGTCGTAGCTTGCTGCCTGTTCGTCGGTTTCGAATTCCGAAACGATGGGTGAGAGGTTGGCCATGTGGGGTTCTCCAGCTGGGAGGGTTTTACATCACTGTTACATCGCATTTACATCATCTGTACGTCAAACCTGAGCAGGCATCCGCTGCACTGTGTTGCACTAAATTGCATTGAGTTGCACTGTTGTCCTGCTTGTGCCTTGGGTAAGTCCTGCATTTGCACTGCACTCGCACTGCAAAATAACTGCATTTGCACTGCACCTCACTGCATCTTCACTGCAAAAATGCTGCAATTAGAGACATTTTGAGTCAATCAAAGACACTCTGAGTCACTGAGTGACACACAGAGACACTGCTTACGGTGCCATCGAGGCCAGTTCGTCCAGGAGCGGAGCCAGACGCTTTACGTCCACGTCCCTTTTTGTCAACGCCAACCAAAA
>NZ_LJQT01000420.1:0-1367 GCF_001400515.1 Pseudomonas meliae
TTGATCGGAGAATCCTTAAGGACACACCCTACAGGCCTGAAAGAAAAGTCCTACAACAGAAGCGCACAACATAAACGCGGCCTGCCATATTGGGCCACTGTCGACAAACGCTAAATAATGGTAATCCACCAACCTTTGCACTGTCGCAAAATCTTACACACACCATAGCATAACCCTACATCATTCAAGACCATAAGTAGCTCTTTCGGCAAGTAGCAAATACCATTTTTTATTTCAGGTCCAGACACAGGGAATAGAATAGGAAACGTACTACAAAATTCACGGACGCAACATTACAACACGTAAGACTTTATAAAGAACGACACATCAATTCTGGAGGCACGCCATTTTTCACTTGCAAATTTTATTACCAGTCGTTACTTTTTTAACAGAAACTTTATTATTTACTGCCATTAACTATGTGCAGCCCTATGAAACCCTATCATTAGGTAATACAGCTTTGCAGTTCATGAGCGGCGCGTTTACACGAACTCGGTGTATCACGCGAACCGGCTGAATTCAGGTGTTACGTACACGGCTCATCAGGCGAGCTGCTGCGTGACAAACACTGAGTGCCTGGCAACTCTTTTGAATGGGCTCTGTGTATAACCATGTTCAAAAAGGGACACACCATGAATACTAGATATGCGCGCACGCGCTCATCAATACCCACCGCCTCTGAGTTAATCACCGCTGTGGAAAACTTTGTTGCCAAAGGCGGTATTATTGCAGTCATACCCGATGGAGAGGTGGCAGGCGCATCAAACCCTTCCTCAACTGATACAGCGCCAACCCTGCCAGACGGGCCTGAACACGCTGGCAAGCTTGAACAACTCAAATACCTGGCCGCCAAGGGCGCAGGCTTCACAGCGCTGCAATATTCATTACGCATGAATAAAAAAGACGTTCGCCAACTGGCCACCGAAAACGGTGTGACGATCGCTGTCAGTCAGCCCATGCTCACCACCCGCAGGGACGCCCGTCATGACACTACGGATATCGACGACGTGGTGGCCGGCCACGCCATGCATTACTCGGCGCTGGGCTATACCGCAGCCGAGATTGCCCAGGTACTGGACCTGAGCCTTCGCCAGGTATGGAATATCGGCAAAGCCTATCGATTCGAGTTCAGGCAGCAACGCGATAGCGACACGCCCTGAGGCCAGACTCTAAAACAGGTACCGAGTGCATAAGTTTCGACTGCCACGCAGAAAGCACCAGGCCCCCTGCTTTTAACTTCGACAGCTACTGTAGGAAAAAACCAAAAGCACACCTGCGCTTTTCGCCATGAACGGTAAGAACGGATTTAATGAGTACATAGGCGGTGGTACATGATCGCCTGCACCCGGCTAAGGAAGCTCCGAGCA
>NZ_LJQT01000066.1:0-3998 GCF_001400515.1 Pseudomonas meliae
GTCTACACCCTCTTAACGATCTGGTCGAAGACGAGGCGATCAGCAGCAGCCAGCTTGAGGGGGCTGCAACGACTACCAAAGCAGCAAAGGAGTTGCTGAAAAGAAAGCGTAGCGCCCGGACTCCCGACGAAAAGATGATCATCGGTAATTTCCGGATGATGCAACATGCGTGGGAATGCCGGGACCAGGAACTGTCGCTTGAGCTGATAACCGACCTGCATCAGGTGGGTGTCGAAGGGATAGAAGACGAGCGTTATTATCCAGGCGAATTACGGTCAGTGGATGACGTTGTTGTCGAGGATGGAAACGGAAACATTGTTCATCAGCCACCGCCCGCTCAAGGCATTCAGAAACGGCTTCTGTCGGTTATTGCGTGGGCGAATAGCGAGCACTCGGACCTGGACAGTCCAACCTACATTCATCCGTTGATAAAAGCGGTCATCCTCCATTTCGTGATTGGTTATGAGCACCCATTTCACGATGGCAACGGTCGAGTCGCCAGGTCGTTATTTTATTGGTACCTGTTCAAATGTGGTTTTGGCGGATTCAGGTATATCGCCATCAGCACGCTTCTGAAAATCGCTCCGATCAAGTATGGAAAAAGCTACCTGTACACCGAAACGGATGACATGGACCTGACGTACTTCATCGACTATCAATGCCAGGTCATTGCACGGGCCATCAAAGAGTTTACGAGAAATCACGAAGCGAACGTGGCTGCAATTGATCGCTTCAACGCGTTCCTTTACGAGTCGGGGCTGTACACGAAGCTGTCCGACAAACAACGAATCATCTTCAACGTGGCCAACTCATCAGACATAAAGTCTTTCACCGTGACCGATGTCAAAAACAAGCTGGGGTGTGCTTACAATACAGCGGCAACTGTACTGAATGGTTTGGTGGACCTGAAACTGTTTCACAAAATAAAGACCGGCAGTGAGTCGGTTTATTCGATGATCGATACGACTCAACTATTGAAATCATCATCGTAAACCAACACCTACCTTCCCCACGCCTGCGTCTTCCGGCACGCGCGCCCTGGCCTCTTGCGCCGAAACCGGCGCCACCAGAAACTGCCGATAATCCCTGAAAGCCTCCAGCACAGATGTGTCCTGAGGACGATAGTCATCGCCACTCATCTGCTGCTGATTCGCCACACATGCTCTTCCAATAACACTCATACATACATCGTTTGCGCCAGCTGAACCCGGCCCAAACAAAGCAAACGCGGTACCCGGCTGATCCGTATCGTTGAACAGTGGATGAGCTACGTTTTCAAAATCGTTTCCTTCCACCAGCAACTGTGAGGATGAAGTCCGCGACATGATTGCGCCCTGGTAGGTCATGCGCTGAAAAACGTTATTGACCAGTTGAGCGCGGACTTGCGCATTATTCATGCCTCCGGAGTGCGGCGCTCTTCCCGAGGCGTCGTGTATGTAGTTTTTTGATAGCGTCAGCGTGTCCTGACTGCCGAGGAACAGCCAGACCCAGTAATGATGGCCATCGCAGGTCGACGAGTAAGGCGTGCGACCATCGAACTCATTGCTGGAAATGGTGACGTGTGAAGCAGTGCCCCAGCCTGTCACGATCATTTGTCTGCCGATACGGGCGAAGGTGTTGTGGTCAATCCACACGCCATCGGCTTTGTTCAGAGTGAGCGCATCTCCGCCCCATACGACACTCGGGTTGATGTCTGAAAGCGTCAGGTTACGGACAATCACGTTATGCGCGCCGTCACCGATGAACAGTCCTGCACCTTGGATACCGGCCTTTTTGCCCACGCCTATCAGGGTCTTGTTCGATCCGACTTTCAGTGGCTTCAGCCCTGCATTGTCGTAGGTCACCATGACCGGTGGCCTGGATTGGCAGAAGTTGTTGGGACCATTGAGAGCAAGCTGCTCGCCGCCATGCGGACACTGCTTGACCATGCAGCCCGGTTCGGTGGTTTCGGCGCTGCCTTTGGCAACGAGACTCCCGCGAAAGTCGAACAGGTGCTCCAGCACAATGACCCGCGGGGTTTCATCGGTACAGGCACCGCGCGAGTCGTAAGACGCGCACAGTGCAGACCGAAGCTGGTCAAGCGTTGAAGGGTGTACTGCCGCGGCGGCTCCGCCACCCGTAACCCCTTTGGCAAAACCTTCCGGCAAGTCCGCTGCCTCCAGGTATTGCGCACCCGACAGCATCAGGAACAAAGCAGAAACGCATTGCAAAAGAGCACCCCAAAGCCTCATTTGTTGAACTTCCAGTCCTATTCGCGAAGGGTCGCGAAAACAGTCTGAATGCTAAACGCAGAGCGGCCTGCCTTACTCGTATTCTGTAGCCTTGGTCAGGCTCTGTTCAGCCGCGAGCATCCCTCACGAAAACGCGAGCTCCATTCTGATACTGTCGATTCCAGGACCATGCCCGTCCACTTCGACAGAGGTCACGACAAACCCCAGATTCAAGTAGAAGCCCTGAACGTGCTGGCTGGTATCGATGTGGGAACGGGTAACGCCCGGTAATGACCTTACGACATCAAGTCTCGCCTGGGTCAGAAACCTCCCCAGGCCGCTACCGTGTTGCTCACCGTGGACCATGCCCCATGTAAGCTCGGCCACTGACGGGTCTGACAGCACGAGGTATCCCCCGCAAGCCAGAACATCGCCATCACGCTCGACAACGAAGTACTGACCCAACGGTGCCATCAGGAAGCTGGCAAATTGCTTGCGCTCCGCAGGATCAAAGTAACGCGGTACGTTGCTGTCGAAAATATCCAGACAGATATTCCGGGCCGAAAGTGTGTAGGGTAAGAGCGTTGCCATTTTTAGCCTGTCTGTTGCGGTTAATCACATTGCCTGACGAAATATCTCCTGAATCTGCTCAAAATCGGCACGACGCGGATTGGTCAGACCGCACGCATCTTTCAGGGCATTGGTGGCCAGGATCGGGAAATCCTCTTCCTTGACGCCAAGCACCGCCAGCCCCGCCGGGATTTCCACGGCAGCCGACAGTGCGCGAATGGCCTCGATTGCCGCCTGAGCACCTTCTTGCGGAGAAAGACCACGAATATTGCAGCCCATCGCATGCGCAACATCAGTCAGGCGCGCAGCGCTGACGCTGGCGTTGAAACGCTGAACATGAGGCAACAATACGGCGTTGCACACACCGTGCGGCAAATCATAGAAGCCGCCCAGTTGATGCGCCATGGCGTGTACATAGCCCAATGATGCGTTGTTGAACGCCATGCCGGCCAGAAACTGTGCGTATGCCATGTTCTCGCGTGCAGTAATGTTCGCTCCATTGGTGAAGGCATCGCGCAGATTGTTGGCAATCAGTGCCATGGCCTGCAACGCGCAGGCATCCGTGATCGGATTGGCAGCCGTCGAGACATAGGCCTCTATCGCGTGAGTCAAGGCATCCATACCGGTGGCGGCGGTCAGTGACTTGGGCATGGCAATCATCATGTTCGGGTCGTTTACGGATAACAGTGGCGTTACGTTACGGTCAATGATGGCCATTTTTACGTGGCGCGCTTCGTCGGTAATGATGCAGAAGCGGGTCATTTCGCTGGCGGTTCCGGCGGTGGTGTTGATCGCGATCAGCGGCAACTGCGGTTTTGCCGAACGGTCGACGCCTTCATAGTCGCTGATATGCCCACCGTTACTGGCGCACAGGGCAATGCCCTTGGCGCAGTCGTGAGGTGAACCGCCGCCCAGAGAAATCACGAAATCGCACTGGCGTTCCCGCAGCAAGGCCAGACCGTTCTCGACGTTGGCGATGGTCGGGTTGGGTTTGGCACCGTCATATACCACCGAGTCGATGCCCTGCTCCACCAACAGCCCCGCGACCTGACTGGCCACACCGGCCTTGGCCAGCCCTGCGTCGGTCACGATCAGCGCCTTGAGAAATCCGTATTTGCGAATGGCGAGCATGGCTTCATCAATGCAGCCAGTGCCGATGATGTTCACTGCGGGGATGAAAAAGGTGCTGATCATGACGGACCCTCGTGGGTAGCTCGG
>NZ_LJQT01000066.1:4009-5489 GCF_001400515.1 Pseudomonas meliae
GCCCAAGCATCCGCCGTGTGCGAGGCACAACCATTGACCTGGCGCAATGAAGCAGCCTGATAGCAGACCGTTGGTCGAAGACTCTTCGGTCTACGTGTGCAGGGTGGCTGTTTCAGCCGATGAAGCCGTCCGCCCTCAGCAGCGTTTCAAAGCACTGCTCGCTGATGCCGTAAAACGTCTTCAGCTCCTGGATACGCGCGATCAACAGGTCCGGGTTGACCGGTTCGGCGCGCTTGACCGCCAGTATCATCTTGTTCTTGTTGGTGTGCTCCAGAGAGATGAACTCAAAGACCTTGGTTTCGTAACCGCACGCTTCCAGCAACAAGGCACGCAGGCTGTCCGTGACCATTTCTGCCTGCTGGCCCATATGCAGGCCGTATTGCAACATCGGTTTCAGCAAGGCCGGGCTCTGGATCTGCAGGCGAATCTGTTTGTGGCAGCACGGCGAGCACATGATGATCGAGGCGCCGGAACGAATGCCCATATGAATGGCGTAGTCGGTTGCGATGTCACAGGCATGCAGCGCGATCATCACATCCAGCGCGCTGGGCGCGACAGTACGCACATCGCCGTGCTGGAACGTCAGGCCGGGGTGTTCAAGACCCGCCGCAGCGTTGTTGCACAAGGTGACCATGTCCTCACACAGCTCGACACCGGTCACCTGCCCTTGCGCCTGCAAGGTATTGCACAGGTAGTCATGGATCGCGAAGGTCAGGTAGCCCTTGCCTGAGCCGAAGTCTGCCACCTTGATCGGCTGATCTAGCTTGAGTGGCGATGAACTCAAGGCATGGGAAAACACTTCGATGAACTTGTTGATCTGCTTCCACTTGCGCGACATCGCAGGGATCAGTTCATGCTGCCGATTGGTGACACCCAAGTCGGCCAGGAACGGGCGGCTCAGCTCCAGATAGCGCTTTTTCTCACGATCATGCCCGGCCGAAGGAGCTTCACGCTCCTGCTGAGCCTTGCTTTTGAACAGCGTGCTCTTGCCCTTCTTGCTGAACTCCAGCTGCACCTCGTCGGTCAGCGACAGCAGGTGCGCGTTCTTGAACGATTCAGGTATCAGGCTGGCAATAGCGCCCACCGCTTCTGCAAACGGAAAATTTTTGGTGATATCGCGGGTCTTGTAGCGATACACAAAGGTAAGGCATGGCTGTTCCTTGACGGTCAGCGGTTTAATGATGACCCGCTGTAATTCGGCCTCGCTGCCCACGTATTTGGCCAGCACCAGCTTGATCAACGAGTTCTGTGAAAGGCTGGTGTCCAGCAGGCCAAGAAACTGCGCGCGGTGATCGGGCGCAGTGCTGGATGACGTGGGGGTAATGACTGACATTGAAAATGTGCCTCAAGCGTCCCGCCCGGGACTCGAAAAATCAGACCGGTATTTTAGGCGCGTCGGCGCGTCAAGGGCACCCCTATTTTTCAAAGACTACACACACTGTTTGCACGGCCCTACACACCAAAGGATTCTCCGATCAAG
>NZ_LJQT01000354.1:0-1715 GCF_001400515.1 Pseudomonas meliae
AAAAAAACTGATACTCCCGGAGCCACCGGAATCTGGTTTAACAATAGCTTGTCTCGATACCGCTCAATTTGATGAACGGGCCCTCATGCTGAACGTTAGAGCCACCTTCAACCCGGCGAAACTCTACGACTTTAATCCCGCGCAGGTGGCGTCCATTGATCCAGGAACGCCGCAACCTTTTCTTCTATACGGCTCTCGATGGTCCGCAAACGAAGCAAAGGGATACCGCATTTATTCAGAATGCTGTTTTTCACAGCGTCTCGTTCAATCTGTAACGGATCGTCATGGTAACCACCGTCGACTTCAATCACGCCCAAGGGGGTCTTACCCACCTTGAAATAGAGCACGAAATCGCATCGCGCAGCGTTTCTCATAAACTCCAGCTCTCTCTCCGTGAAGCTTGCGCGGGCCACCGCTGCCAGTTGCATCAGCCGGATCTCACGGTGGAACATGATCCCTCGGCGGGGTTCCTGAGCCAGTGCCTCACGAAGTATCTGCGCCACAATCTGCTCGGACTTGAATAACGAGTCATTCGGATTGAGCCTTTTATTGAGACGCTCAAGTGATCGGTCGTACTCTTTATAGAGCAGATCGAATGCCGAGATAACAGGCGCTCGATGGACCTGCCCGTCATCCGCGTAATATTCCATGTAGCGGATCAGCGCAGCGATATGGCCATTACTGGTTTTGAAAACATTATCACCCGTGACCAGCGTGAACCTGCTTTTGGCTCTGGAAACCGCGACGTTGACCATACGTGCATCGTCGACGAAATTCAGGCGTTCCGGGCTTTTGTACTTGTCCAGCACAGTAGAAAAGACGATTTCGTCGCACTCCCTGCCCTGAAATTTATGCACAGTGGCTTTGACGAAATCAGCTGGCAGGCAGGAACCTGAAAGCATCGCCTGATTCTTGAAGGGAGCAATGAACCCTCTGCCATCTTCGCCCTCCCAGAGGCTTTCCCCGTCGGCCTCAAGCACTGCCAATAAAGAGTCGAGCTCTCTGAGATTGGAATTGTTGCGCGTGTGGTTTCCCTTGGCAGTCACCAGCAGCGTCAACGGTTTTTCGCCATTGTCCATTGTCATCGGTACTAGCTGATTATCGTAAAACTGCTGATTGCAGAACTGAATAATCCGGGGATGACACCGATAGTGCTCTTTGAGCAACGTCATCGGTATCGAGTTGCCGAACACACTGACGCATGAGTCCAAAAGGCTGTACTTCTCACAGTCATACCAGGGCGCGGGCGCTTCCAGCCCGAGTTTTTCCGGAATGTGTGCAAGTTGCTTTCTGTCCCCCACGATGATCAGATTTTTCGCACAACTGAGTGCCAGTACACCTGGGACGATGTCCTGTTGCGAGGCCTCGTCGATAATCACGTAATCGAGAACAGCCTTGCCGCCAAGGGAGTTGACGATTGAATGCGTACTGCTGCCAATGACCGGGTAGCGCTTCAGGAACGCATCAAGCCGCTTTCTGTAAGTGGTGTCGAAGGTATCGTCATCAGAGATATGACGATGCAGGTGGTGTTTCAGGTGAAGCATGGAAGAAGTGGTCAACTCCTCCAGCAACGCCTTGAAGTTACCGATGCGCAACGCCTCTTCGTGGGCTGCCAACTCTGCCTTCTTACCTTGCAAGACCTTGTCGTAATAATGGAGCAGCAGGCTGTAGAAGGCAGACATGCGCTTGTCCCAATTATCTAAGAGGGTGTAGAC
>NZ_LJQT01000123.1:0-1300 GCF_001400515.1 Pseudomonas meliae
GCCCCGGGTTTCTCGGAGACTCCAACCTTTGAGAGGATGGAGCGATGAAAAAACTACCGAAGTACTCCCCAGAGGTCCGTGAGCGGGCCATCAGGATGGTTTTCGAACACCTTCCTGAGTACGAGTCGCAGTGGGCCACCATCAGTGCCATTGCCCCCAAGATCGGCTGCACGCCCGAGACATTACGGCTGTGGGTTCGCCAATCTGAGCGCAACAGCGGCCAGCGTGATGGGCTGAGCACAGTCGAACGTGAGCGAGTCAAGCTGTTGGAGCGTGAGAACCGTCAGTTGCGTCAAGCTAACGAGATATTGCGTAAGGCCTCAGCCTATTTTGCCCAGGCGGAGCTCGACCGCCCATTCAAACGATGAAGACGTTTATTGATGAAAACCGCCAGTCTTACGGGGTCGAGCCGATTTGCAAGGTGTTGCCAATCGCCCCGTCGACGTACTACCGGTACGCTGCTCAGCAGGCTGACCCCAGCCAGCAGTCAGCGCGTGCGCAGCGTGACCAGGAACTGGGTGAGCACATCCAGCGAGTCTGGGATGAGCACTTCCAGGTATATGGCGTGCGCAAGGTCTGGCGACAGTTGCTGCGTGAAGGCCAGCAAGTCGCCCGCTGTACGGTGCAACGCCTGATGGGAGAGCTGGGCCTGCAAGGCGTGGTACGCGGCAAGCCCGTCAAGACGACGGTCAGCGACCAAGCCAGGCCGTGCCCGCAGGATCATGTCAACCGTCAGTTTGTTGCTGAGTGCCCGAACGCCCTATGGGTATCGGACTTTACCTACGTCAGTACCTGGCAGGGTTTTGTTTACGTGGCCTTCATCGTTGATGTCTTTGCCCGATTCATCGTCGGTTGGAAGGTGTCCAGTTCAGCGCGTACCGATTTTGTACTCGATGCACTGGAGCAAGCCCTTTACGCCCGTCGCCCAGTCAAGCAGGGTGGACTCATTCACCACAGTGACCGTGGTGTGCAGTACGTGTCCATTCGCTATACCGAGCGTCTTGTCGAAGCCGGTATTGAGCCATCGGTCGGGAGTGTCGGTGACTCTTACGACAATGCCTTGGCTGAGACCATCAATGGTCTTTACAAGGCTGAAGTGATTCATCGAAGCTCTTGGCCCACACGGGGGGCGGTGGAGCTGGAAACGCTGAAATGGGTGGACTGGTTCAATCACCGCCGCCTGCTGGAGCCAATCGGTCATATTCCACCGGTCGAGGCAGAAGCCATCTATTATCAGCAACTCACCGAGTCTGCCCACGTGGCATGACTCAAACAAAAGGGTCTCCGAGAAACCCGGGGC
>NZ_LJQT01000038.1:0-9292 GCF_001400515.1 Pseudomonas meliae
TTGATCGGAGAATCCTTAATAGATTGGTATTTGCACGAAGGGCCACTAAAGTGGCCCTTTCTGTTTTTTGATTGCCTAATTTCCATGTCCCGCACCCAACGCCCCGTTTCCCGCCGTCCTACCTCCAACCCGGCAGGCGCTGCCCGGCGTGTCGCCAAAGCGCCACCGGCCGAGCCGAAGCTGTTCCTCTTCAACAAGCCATTCGATGTGCTGACTCAATTCAGTGACGAAGGAGGGCGCGCCACGCTCAAGGACTTCATCAAGATCCCCGGCATTTATCCGACCGGACGACTGGATCGCGACAGTGAAGGCTTGTTGCTGCTGACCAACGACGGCCAGTTGCAGGCGCGCATCGCCGACCCGAAACACAAACTGGCCAAGACCTACTGGGTGCAGGTCGAGGGTGAGCCGACCGATGAGCAGTTGCAGCAGTTGCGCGACGGTGTCCAGCTCAACGACGGCCCGATCTTGCCCGCCGAGGCGCGGCAGCTCGATGAACCGCAACTGTGGCCGCGCAACCCGCCTGTGCGCTTTCGCAAGAGCGTGCCGACCAGTTGGCTGGAACTGGTGATCAAGGAAGGGCGTAATCGGCAGGTGCGGCGCATGACTGCTGCCGTCGGCTTGCCGACCCTGCGGCTGGTGCGGGTCAGAATTGGCGACTGGACGCTGGATGGGCTGGATCAGGGCCAATACCGGGAAGTCGCCGCAAAGCTGTGAGGTCGAGCGGGCTTAGTTGCGCAAGTGAGTCAGCGGCATTTCGGTGCTGGCCAGCACCTGATTGAGCACAAAGCTGGACTTGACGCTGGTCACGCCCTCGATCCGCGTCAGATGGCCCAGTAGCAGTTTCTGGTAGTGATCCATGTCCGGCACCACCACTTTCAGTTGGTAGTCTGCGTCCATGCCGGTCACCAGGCTGCATTCCAGAACCTGAGGCAGGTTACGGATTTGCTGCTCGAAATTCTCGAATCGCTCGGGCGTATGCCGGTCCATGCCGATCAGCACGTAGGCGGTGAGGTTCAGGCCAAGTTTCTTGCGATCCAGCAGGGCCACCTGGCGCACGATGTAACCGTCGTCCTCCAGTTGCTTGACCCGGCGCGAGCAGGGTGAGGGTGACAGACCGATGCGTTCGGCCAATTCCTGGTTGGATATGCGTGCGTCACGTTGCAATTCAGCCAAAATGCTCAGGTCGTATCTGTCGAGCTTGCTCACGATGCACCCCTTTATCAATTCAATTGCGCTGGATTATTCATCTGAAGTCAAAAATTGCGCAAGTAATGTTTTAATCCGCAATATTAGCAATCCTCTGCCTTAGCCTCAGGCCTATTCTTTTAACCAGAATCACTGCCCGGACACAGCGTCCAGCGCGACTCGCCGAATCAGGCCAGTCGCGGCCTCCCACCCAACAGGGTGTGCCAGGCCCCCGGGCTACATACTGTCCAGAAGACGGCATGAGGTGAGCCAACGTCAAAAGCGTTGCGCCAGGGCGAAGTATCTCAAGGGGGCCATTTGGTCCCCTTTTCTTTGTCTGCTGATAAAGTGCGCAGAACGGCGCTACGCTTAAACAGTCTTAATGACGTCAACCCGCGCTCTAGTGAGGAAAGCATGAAATCTGGCATCTGGCAGTTTGCGGGTGTAAGTCTGTTGTGTCTGAGCATCAGCGCTCAGGCATTGGCCGACGAACGTGATGATTCGCCGCGCAATCAGTTGTACAACAGCTCTGGCGAAAACGGGCAGCAGCGTCAGCAACAACAGCAGCGCTTCCAGGAACAGAATAATCAGCAGCGTCAGATCCAACAGCAGCAGAATCAGCAGCGCCAGGTCGAGCGTCAGCAGCAACAACAGATCAACCAGCAGCAGATCAATCAGCAACGCCAGATTCAGGAACAGCAGAACCAGCAGCGTCAGGTTGAGCGCCAGCAACAGCAGCAGATCCAGCAACAGCAGATCCAGCAGCGCAACGTCGAGCGTCAGCAGCAACAGCAGATCGATCAGCAACAACGTGATCAGCAGCGTCAGATTCAGCAGCAGCAAAACCAGCAGCGCCAGCAGTTGCGCCAAAGCCAGAACAATCTGCCGATCCAGGGTGGTCCTGGAGAGGTGTGGCAAACCCAGCAGCCGCGTCAGGGCTACTATCAGGACATCCCGCGTGGCAACAACCGCAACTGGCAGGCCGGTAACGGTCGCCTCAATGACCGTTGGGAAGGGCGTCCCGACGGGCGTGGCAATGGCTGGGGGCCAGGCCCGCAATATCGGCCTGGCTATGCGATAGATCGCGTACCGGGTGGCTACTCGCGTATTCCCTATCGTGGTCAGGACTATTACTACTCGGGTGGTTACTGGTATCGCCCGCAAGGCCCGCGTTATGTCGTGGTGACACCGCCTTACGGGGTACGTGTCAGCAGACTACCGTCCTACTCGCAGGAAGTGTGGATCGGCAGCAGTCTGCTGTTTCTGGCAGCCGGTACTTATTATGCCTACCAGCCTGACAGTCAGGACTACGTAGTGGTCAACCCGCCGCAGAACGAGGCGGTGTATCAGGCCCCTGCTGGACAGCAGGTCAATGGCTACGACCCGGTTGCCTACCCTGCGAATGGCCAGAGTCCGCAACAGGTCGAACTGGATCACTATCAGTGCTATTTGCAGGCCGCGCAGCAGAGCGGCTTCGACCCGGCCAATGTCAGCGGCCAGCCGCCGCCGGACTTGGTGGATGCCTATCGTCGCTCGATGGGTGACTGTCTGGCAGGGCGTGGCTACAACGTCAGCGTCAATTGACGCTGATCAGACATTGGCCTGCTTGACGACTTCCTGAGGGTCGGCGTGCACCAGCACTTCGGCCTTCGGGAATTGCTCGTGAATAGCATCGGCGACCTTGTCGCAGAGCGCATGGGCGACCGACAGGGTCAGTGTGCCCGGCAACTCCAGATGTAGCTGCACAAACCAGTGATTGCCGGAAATCCGTGTACGCAGATCATGCGCCCCAAGCACGCCCGGCACGTCGCACGCCAGCGCCAGCATGCGCGTGCTGACATCGGCGGGCAATTCTTCATCCATCAAAACCGACACTGTCTCGCGGGCGATCTGCAAAGCGCTCCACAAGATGTACAGCGCGATGCCCAGACCAAAATACGCGTCCAGCTGTTGCCAGCCGAAATAGGCAAGGGTCAGCGCCACCAGAATACTGGCGTTCAGCAGCAAGTCGGAACGGTAGTGCAGCGAGTCGGCACGGATGGCCGCCGAACCTGTCGCCTTGATCACCCGGTATTGCAAGGTGAGCAGTGCCAGCGTCAGGGCGATGGAAATAACCATCACCACCATACCCAACAGCGGCGCGCCCAGCGGTTCCGGGTTCTGGATGCGTTCGACCGCCTGAACAGCGATCAGCACGCCACTGACGGTGATGAACAGCGCCTGCGCCATACCCGACAGCGCTTCCGCCTTGCCATGACCATAGCGATGATCCTCATCGGCTGGGCGCAACGCGTAATGCACCGCCAGCAGATTGAGGAACGAGGCCGCGCCATCAAGCAACGAATCGGTAAGGCCGGCCAACAGGCTCACTGAACCACTGAGCCACCAGGCAACGCCCTTGGCCAGGATCAGCGTCACGGCAACCGCTAGCGAGGCCCGCGTCGCCAGACGCAGCAGTCGGGAATGTTCGGCAGTGGTGCTCATGACGCTTCCTTGAACCGTATCGATATCAGGCTGCCGGGACCAGGCCCAAGGCTGCCAGTTGTTCCACGCTGCCTTTGTGCTGAATCAGGCGTGGGTCGTTCAGTGGCAGGGAACGGCCCAGCTCGGTTTCAATGATGGCTTGCAGCTTGGTGTTGTCGACGCTGCCGTCAGCCTTGATCGCCTTTTGCAGCTTCTGCGGATCGATCTGCGCATGCTCGCCGGGTGCGTAATAGATCGCGCCCGTCGCGAAGTCCACTGCAAACGCAATCACCCCGGGAACGATATAGAAAAGCAGCGCAAAAGCATCCAGCGCCGCAATGGCCGGGTCAACCTTGCCATCAATCTGACCGCGACGGTCAGGATAGAAAATACTGCCGCAGGCAGAAATCTGAGTCAGCAACGTGGCGACCAGAACGCCACCGATCAAGCGAGAAGGAATGCGCATGGAAAGCTCCTGAGATGAAGAGGGCAACTATACAAGGCAATGGCTGCAAGGCTAAGACTATTGAGTGATGGCGTGGTTCTGCGAGAGTGCAGTTG
This sequence comes from Pseudomonas meliae, assembly GCF_001400515.1. Taxonomy (NCBI): domain Bacteria; kingdom Pseudomonadati; phylum Pseudomonadota; class Gammaproteobacteria; order Pseudomonadales; family Pseudomonadaceae; genus Pseudomonas; species Pseudomonas meliae. Next base: position 4,213 of record NZ_LJQT01000038.1, read on the forward strand.
ACCGAACTGCAGAATCGCAGCCGTGGGAGGAAAACAGTTCCCGCGCCGATGCCCCTTACCGCCCACTATTAACATCTGGTTTACTGTGCCCACGATAATTACAAAAACTCAGGAGTCATGTATGCAACCGATTCGTCTCGGTCTGGTGGGCTACGGCAAGATTGCGCAGGATCAACACGTCCCTGCCATCCACGCCAACCCCGCATTTGAGCTGGTGGCTGTCGCTACGCAAGGGCAGCCGTGTGCCGGGGTGGAGAACTTCAAGTCGCTGGGCGAGTTGCTCGAGAGTGGAGTGCAGGTTGACGCTATTGCGTTCTGTACGCCCCCGCAAGGCCGCTTTGCCCTGGTGCAAGAGGCGTTGGCGGCAGGCAAACACGTGCTGGTCGAGAAACCGCCATGTGCGACGCTGGGTGAGGCGATGGCGTTGGTGGAGCACGTGTCGGAACAGGGCGTCAGTGGTCTGTTCGCCTGGCATTCGCGTTACGCGCAGGGTATCGAAGCGGCGCGTGAGTGGTTGTCCACCCGTACTCTGCAAAGTGTCCAGATCGACTGGAAGGAAGATGTGCGCAAATGGCACCCTGGGCAGGCGTGGATCTGGCAGCCCGGTGGCCTGGGTGTGTTCGATCCTGGTATCAACGCCCTGTCGATAGTGACTCACCTGCTGCCACTTCCATTGTTCGTCGAATCTGCCGAACTGCGCGTGCCGAGCAACTGCCAGTCGCCAATTGCCGCTTCTATCAAGATGTCCGACACGCGCCACCTCGATATTCATGCCGAGTTCGACTTCGATCACGGTCATGACGAACTCTGGAGCATCGAGATTCGTTGCGCCGAAGGCACCTTGCGCCTCGATAACGGCGGCGCACTGTTGAGTATCGATGGCATGCGCCAGACGGTTTCGGAGGACGGCGAGTACGCGGCGGTGTATCAACACTTCCAACAGTTGATCGGCAACAAGGCCAGTGACCTGGACCTGCAACCGTTGCGGCTGGTCGCGGACAGTTTTTTCGTGGGCAGTCGGGCATCCGTTGAACCGTTCTACGACTAAGAGCCTCTCAGGTACAGGTGGGGGCAAGCGCTTTGTCGGCCCCCGCACACGTCAGCCTGACAAGAGAGCAGAAATTGGACAAAAAACAGCCTTGGCCTTGCAGTGAGCAGGAGTTGTCAGAAGTGCGACGGTTTAATAAAACCCTCGCGCGAATGCCGCGTTTCCAGATTCGCAATCGTGTTACACCCCGGTTGATTCAGGCGTTATTGCGTGCGGCTCAGATTGGCAGCGCTTTCAAACCGGGAGGGCATGGGCTGCAGATTGAAAAAAGAACGGTCAGCACGGATAACGTACCGGTCCCCGTGCGTATCATCAGGCCCAAAGGCAAACCCAGAGGCGTGGTGTTCGATATTCACGGTGGCGGTGGCGGATGGGTGATTGGCAACGCCCAGATGAACGATGAGCTCAACGTCGGCATGGTCAACGCCTGCAATGTTGCAGTGGTTTCGGTCGATTACCGGCTGGCGGTGACAACCCCCATTGAAGGCCTGATGGAAGATTGCTTTTCTGCCGCCTGCTGGCTGTTGGGCAAAGACTGCGAGGAGTTTGCCGGCCTGCCGGTTATCGTGGTCGGCGAATCCGCTGGCGGGCATCTTGCCGCAGCCACGCTTCTGAAATTGAAAAGCCGACCTGATCTGCTCGAGCGAATAGTGGGTACGGTCCTGTACTACGGCGTCTACGACCTGACGGGCACCAAGAGCGTGCGTACCGCAGGGCCGGAGACGCTGGTGCTGGACGGGCCGGGCATGGTCGGTGCAATGCGTTTGCTTACCCCCGACCGAAGCGACGATAAAAGCCGCGAGCCGCCACTATCGCCTTTGTATGGCGATTTGACTGGCCTTCCGCCTGCACTGATGTTCGTTGGAGAGATCGACCCGCTGCTGGATGACACACTGCAAATGGCCGAGCGCTGGGCCGACTCGGCAGAGGTCGAAATGCACCTCATGCCCGAGTCGCCGCACGGCTTCATCCACTTCCCGACTACCTTGGCGCGCAAGGCTCTGGTGCGCAGCCGTGAATGGATCAATGAGCGGATCGACGCGCTGGGTTGAGCTCGCCTCTCAGCCTATCTCCGTGACCCACTTCGATACTGGGTCGCCACTGCTCAAGCCCGGCTGCACAAGACCGTCGATCATGAAGGTCGGCGACACGTGTATGCCGTTCTGGCGGGCGTATTTAGCGTGCCATTTCACGGCGTGCTCAAGCTCGGGATTGGCGAATGCGTCAGCCAGCGCAAGGCCGCTGTAACGCTCGATACGCACGATGATGTCATTGGGCGTCGCGTCCATGTTCGGGCCGCTTGCGTGATGGTCAAACTCGAACTCTTCACGGTGCGAGGCAACCGCTGTCATGACGGCCTTGGCGCTTTCCTTGCCGCCTTCCAGCGTTGCAGCCGCGAGTATGCAGCGCACGATAACGCCCGAAAACATGTGCCAGGGCTGGGATTGCAGGCGGATTTTGACAGTGATTTTGTCTTCTCCGGCCTGAGCCAGCAGTTCATCGAGCTTGAAGAATGCCCTCACTGAAAAAGGGCAGGTTGGCTCAAGGAAGACTTCGAACAGACGAGGCCCGTGGCCCCAGGAAAGTACGTCTGAATACATGGTCGTGTTGCTCCCGTCGATGGTTGTGCAGAAAACGCGCCGGGCTGATTGCATTGCGCCTAGCATGGTCACCAGAAGCGTTCTCGCGAACACCTCTCGTTCCTCACGCAGAGCATTGGCGCGAGATGAACAAGGCGCGCCCGGCTGATTTGCCTTGCGCCGGGCATGGTAGCGAGAAGTAATCTTCCGGACACCTCTCGTTCCTCACGCTCCGCGTGGGAATGCAGTTCGTGACGCTCCGCGTCACATTGCAACTTTGACGCCACCAGATGAAGGTGCCATAAAGCCTGAACTGTGGATCATGCGGATTTGAGAGCAAGTTCGTGCACGAGTTCGATTTTCAGGCCAGCAATGTGCTAATCCAGCGAATCTGCCGCGCAACCTCCTGCCATTTTTCTTCGCTCACGCCTTTCTGTGCCCTTTCGAAGTTGTTCAGCGTTTTCTGTTTCTTGCCCAATAAACGCTGCCACTTGAGCAGAAATGCCGGGCTGCGCGCCTGCATCTGCAGCGGGCCGAAATACAGTTCCTCGGCGGTGTATTTAACGGGGCCGGTGCGCTCGGCGACGATGATTTCGTAGTCGAAACGGTTTTCCCGCAGCACTTCTTCGCTGACGATGCGGTAATCATGTTCCATCAGCCAAAGGCGCAACGGCTGCTCACCACCGTTGGGTTGCAGGATCAGACGTTCCTGACCGCTCAGGCGCGCTTTGCCACGTTCAAGGATGTCGCGGATCGTCTCGCCACCCATGCCGCACATGCTGACCGCCGTTATCCCGTCTTCCGCCTCAATCGCCGCCAGACCATCGGCCAGACGCACGCAGACCTGTTGCTCCAGTTCGTTCTCGCGCACGGTGCGTTCGGCTGCGTGGAACGGCGTCAACGCCACCTCGCCAGCCACCGCCGCCGAGATGGCACCACGGTTCAGCAGCGCCACCGGCAGATAACCGTGATCCGAGCCGATATCAGCCAGCCGCGCACCGGCGGGTACGTGCGTCGCCACACGCTCCAGGCGCATGGACAATCTCTGTTCGTTCAACGGCAACCCCTTTCAGCACAAGCGTCCGGCAGCACGGCCGGGTCCGGGCGCGATTCTGTAGAGCAATGCAGCGTATTTCAACTTTCCGCGACATAGCCCGCGACTCGACCCCTAACTGACGCTCGCGTAGGCTTGGCGTTTTCCGTCCTTTGCAAAGCAGAGATCTTATGGCAAACGCAGACATCATCTTCACCCCCGATCCCGATGCGGACTCCATCTCCTCGGACGTCGCCGACTTCAACGGCATGCTGGTCAGCACCCAGATCCCGACCCATCCGGACGGCAGCCTGGAGCTGGGCGGCATCACCGAGCAGAGCGAATGCACCCTGCGGGCCCTGAAAGATGCATTGGAACGAGCCGGCAGCTCGATGGACCGCGTCATGCACCTGACCATCTACCTGACCGACATGGCAGATCGCGCCGCTTTCAACGAAGTGTACAAACGCTTCTTCAAAAAACCATGGCCAGTGCGCGCAGCAGTGGGCGTGGCATCGCTGGCGGTTGAAGGTATGCGCGTGGAAGTAACGGCGATGGCGGCCAAGGCGGGCTGACCATAAGGAGATGGAATGCTACAGATACTGGGCAAAGCCTCATCGATCAATGTCCGCAAAGTGCTCTGGACCTGTGCAGAGTTGGAAATCCCGTTCGAACGGCAGGACTGGGGCTCTGGTTTCAGGGAAACCAACACGCCTGAATTCATGGCACTCAACCCTAATGCGATGGTTCCAGTCATTGAGGACGATGGCTTCGTTCTGTGGGAGTCGAACACGATCATCAGGTACCTGGCGAACCGCAGCAACGCCGTGCATCTCTATCCAGCGGACGCAATAGCCAGAGCCAGAGTGGATCAATGGATCGACTGGCAGGCCACAGATCTCAACAAATCCTGGGGTTATGCCTTCATGTCGCTGGTCAGGCACAGCGTCGCCCATCAAGACCCTGACGCGCTGGCTGCCGGATGCCGTCAATGGACCCGACACATGGCGATCCTGGATCGACAGCTTGATGCTACCGGGGCGTACGTTAGCGGCAGCGAGTTTTCGCTGGCAGACATCCCGATGGGCCTTTCATTAAATCGCTGGTTTGAAACCCCGTTAAGTCATCCGGACTTCCCGGCAGTGAAGGCCTATTACGAACGACTGAGCGAACGTCCCGGCTAACGCTTGCACGGCCGAAACGGAACGCCGTGAGCCTTATACCCGAGCCCTGCATCGAATATTGACTCGCCCGTGGAACCAGATCCTGTTGCTTGCCACCAAGACGACAATGAGTTTCCGGGAAAGCATATGATCAACCTCACCAGCATTGCATCTTCGTTGGCGCGTGTAGCGCTCAGCGATTCGACAAAGCCAACGATAGATCGCGCGATGAACGTCGTTAGGGAGGCGCTGCAAA
>NZ_LJQT01000299.1:0-2863 GCF_001400515.1 Pseudomonas meliae
CTTATGTTCAGGACATTATCAAAGGCCTGATCATTGTAGTGGCGGTGGTAATCGATCAATATCGCAACAAGCGCAAGACCAAGCGCTGATATTCAATAATCTGCATCAAAGGGCCTTTTCAGGCCCTTTTGTGCGTTGAATGTTGCAGGAACCGATTAGCTGTCAGCAGGTCAGAGCCTCATCAAGCAGCATGCTGGCCGGGTCTTTCGCCCGCATTTCAAGGGTTTTACGGCAATTGTTGTACAAAAATCCTTCAATTGTGTTGCCGAGCCCGCTAGCCGGCCTTAGACTGCCGCCCCTCGTAAATTGAGTGCCAGGTGGCGCTTGGAGATTATTGGTTTGCACGGCAACGTCAAGCCGCTCCTCAATGCACGTTTTTTTATAGAGAAATAAATGACAAAGGAAAAGTTGCTGGCCATGCCGGCCGATGACTACATGAACGCCGAGCAGCACGCTTTCTTCGTCGAGCTGTTGCAGGGCATGAAGGTCGAGATCCACGAGCGAATCGAGCAGAGCCGTATTGCGATCGAGAGCCTGGACACGCCTGCCGACCCTGCAGACGCCGCTTCGGTTGAAGAGGAGCGTCACTGGCTGGTCAATGTGATCGACCGCGACCAGCGCATGCTGCCCCAGTTGGAAATGGCCCTCTCGCGTATTGCCGACGATACCTTCGGCTGGTGCGATGACAGCGGTGAGCCAATCGGCCTGAAACGCCTGCTGATCAGCCCGACGACCAAATATTGCATCGAGGCGCAAGAGCGCCACGAGCAGATCGACAAGCACCAGCGCCAGGCCTGATACGCAGGCAGCAGCTGAGTGACCGAACCGGGAGGCAAGCGATTGCCTCCCGGTTTTGTTGTGCCCGGAATTTGTCCAAAACGTATTGCTCGCTACGACCAACGGGGCATGGCATAAGGCCGTTATCTAGCGTTTAATAAACGTAATAATGATAAATACCGACGGGGTGACGCAGCATGGCCGAGAACCTATCCATGGCAGCCGGATTACCACTGGCCGATGCTCGCGGCGCTGCGTCGAAGTGGTGGGTGCCAGCGGTGCAAAGTGTCGTGTTGTGCCTGCTCTTCGCCGCCATGAGCGTTATCGGTTTGTCTCTTTATATCGTCATTCCCGCAGCGCTGCTGGTCGCCTGGCTGCCGCTGTTGTTGCGCAGAAGGCAGCCTGGCTTGCAAGTCGAGGCAAGTGACAGTGATATCGCGCTGCTGACCCGCGACCTGTCGCGCACCACTAGCCACAACGCACTGTCGGCCGCTCAGGTGGCATTTTCTGTCGGGCAACTGGCGGGCAAGGTGCAGTCGCAGTTGGGTGCTGCCGGACAGATAGTCAACAGCGCTGAACAGATGATTGCGACCGAGCAGCAGACTGCCCAGTTGAGTCAACAGGCATTGGTTGCAGCCAGTGAGGCGCGCCAGCGCAGCGAATCGGGAAGCGGCGTTCTGAATGAGTCCATCGAGCGCATGCACCTCTTGAGCAAGCGTGCTGTCGGCAGTCGTGAGTTGATCGAGGCGTTGAGCCTGCGCAGTGAAGAAATCCAGCGTGTGACGCTGGTCATTCAATCTATCGCCAGCCAGACCAACCTGCTGGCGCNNCTCAATGCGGCCATCGAAGCTGCCCGGGCAGGTGAGCACGGGCGCGGTTTTGCGGTGGTCGCTGACGAAGTACGCGGGCTTGCGGGCCGTACTGCCAGTGCTACCGGGGAAGTCGGGCAGATGGTGGCCGATATCCAGCAACGCACCGCACAGGTGGTGGAGCAGATTCGCGAGCTGTCTTCTGATCTCGATGCGGGGGTCGAGCAGGTCGAGCTGACCGGACAGCATCTGGGCAATATCGCCCGGCTTGCGATTAAGGTGGAAAGCCAGGTCAGCGAAATTGCTCAAGGCGCGAGGAGCAACCAGGACCAGTTGGCCAGCCTGTTCGATGCTGTCGAGCACATGCGCAGTGATCTTGCCGTCAGCGATGAACAAACCCGGCAACTGGCCAAAGCCGCAGTACAGATGGAGGGGCAGGCAGAGACCATCAGCCAGCGGCTGGCTCAGGTCGGTCTGGATGACTATCACCAGCGTATCTACGACCTGGCCCGCGAAGGTGCGCGGCTGATCGCGGAAAAATTCGAGGCTGACATTGTGCAGGGGCGCGTCAGCCTGGATGACTTGTTTGATCGCAACTACAAACCCGTCCCCAATACCTCACCCACCCGCTTTACCACGCGTTTTGATCGCTACACCGATCAAGTATTGCCGGCATTGCAAGAACCGTTGCTTTCGCGCCATGAAGGTCTGGTATTCGCCATTGCCTGCACGCAGCAAGGGTATGTGCCGACGCACAACAACGCTTTTAGTCAGCCTTTGACCGGCGATGCGACGGTGGACAATGCGCGTAATCGAAGCAAGCGCAAGTTTGATGATCGTACCGGCATTCGCTGCGGCAGCCATCAACAGCCTGTTCTGCTGCAAACCTACACGCGGGACACCGGCGAACTGATGCACGACCTGTCTGTGCCTATTGTGGTCAACGGGCGACATTGGGGTGGTCTGCGCCTTGGGTACAAACCGCAAAGCCGCTGATTCTTTAAAACAGGCGGCTCAGGTTAGATCAAGTATTAAATAACCTGCCCGGTTGGTTTTTCTGTTTGGTGAAATTGCGGGTTCTGAAACCCGTTTGCACAAACGTGTAGGTGTTTGTTTATAAATAATAAATACCTGACGACAGAAGTTGTAGGAATACTCTGAATACACGCTGCATGACTTGACTGATCACCGTCTTTAAGCAAGCTGTTTAAATCAACGTTATTTACGTTTTGATTTAAGTGCGGCCTTTTCTTGGCCTGCCTCTAAGAGGGTGTAGA
>NZ_LJQT01000015.1:0-5074 GCF_001400515.1 Pseudomonas meliae
GTCAAGATTAAATTCCAGAAACCCTCATCGCTTACGCGTTGAGGGTTTTTGTTTTTGAGGCACGATAAAGTCTTTTTCGTACCGTGCAGATACAAAAAAACCACCTGGTCGAGGTGGTTTTTTATTTTCCGGGAGAATCAATCCCCGCGGTATTCGCACCCGCTGGTGCAGGTCTCATGAATACGAACGGCGGACAGCTCCGGCAGCAGAGGCTTCAGCTCATCCCAGATCCATTTCGCCAGGTTTTCGCTGGTTGGATTCTCAAGGCCGGGGATGTCATTCAGGTAATTATGATCAAGGCGTTCGTACAACGGTTTGAAAATAGCCTTGATTTCCGAAAAGTCGCGGATCCAGCCTGTGTGAGGATCAACCTTGCCAGCCAGATGAATGCCGACACGAAACGAATGGCCGTGCAGACGTCCACACTTGTGACCCTCTGGTACGTTAGGGAGGCGGTGTGCTGACTCGAAGGTAAACTCTTTGAAGATTTCCACTGTGTATTGGCCCCGGAAAAATGGCGATCGCAGACGCGATAAATGCAATCGACCAGTTTAACAGCAATGGCCTGAAACTCCATGCAGGGCTTGTGTGTGACGATTCCTTCAGATGCGATTGATGGCACTCGGCCAGATCTATTCAGTTTGAGTTAAGTTGTACGGGGTAAGGTAAACGCCATAGAAGCATCGACCGCTATGGACTCCTCCAATAATGAAAACGCTGACAACCCTGCTGGCGGCCCTGACATGTGTTCTGACTTCATGTGTCATCCAGGCGCGTGGTGTCGACCCGCATGAGGTATTGCGCCTCAGTAATGCGGGCACTCTCCAGTCTGCTGAAAAGCTCGATGCTAACGCCCTCAGCAAGCACCCTGGTGCCAGTATTCTTGATACACAGTTCAAGAATATATACGGCAGGTACGTTTACAATGTCGAGCTGCGTGACAAGCACGATATTGAGTGGGTTCTCGAAATAGACGCCGCTACGGGTCAGGTCTACAGGAATCATCAGGATAACTAATGAATGTCGACAAGCGTCTCTGTGTCATCCTTGGTTTGAGTCTGACCTGCTCTTTTGTCTATGCCAGGGATCTGAATCAGGATGAAGCGCTCAGTCTGCGGCAGCGTGGGGTGATACTGCCTCTCGAACAGTTTATCGAGCGCGCGCTGGGTCTTCATCCCGGCGCTCGCCTGCTGGAGGCTGAGCTTGAGGAAAAAAATAACATGTACGTGTATGAATTCGAGTTGCTGACCCCGCAGGGTGTTGTCCGTGAGCTCAAGTTCGATGCGCGCGATAGCCGATTGCTGAAAGACGAGGATGATGACTGATGCGCCTGCTACTGGTTGAAGACCATGTTCCTCTCGCGGATGAGTTACTCGCTGCGCTGGGACGGCAAGGCTATGCAGTCGATTGGCTGGCTGACGGTCGTGACGCGGTTTATCAAGGCGCAACCGAGCCCTACGACCTCATTGTTCTGGATCTGGGGTTGCCCGGCATGCCCGGGCTTGAGGTTCTCCAGCAATGGCGCGGCAAGGGCCTGGCTACCCCCGTACTGATTCTGACGGCACGAGGTTCGTGGTCAGAGCGTATAGAAGGCTTGAAGTCGGGGGCTGACGATTACCTGACCAAACCTTTTCATCCTGAAGAACTACAGTTGCGTATTCAGGCCCTGTTGAGGCGTTCGCACGGGCTTGCCAACCAGCCAACCCTTGAGTCTGCCGGCCTTAATCTGGATGAAGGTCGCCAGAGTGTCAGCCGGGATGGCGTTGATATCCAGCTCACGTCTGCAGAGTTTCGTCTGCTGCGCTATTTCATGCTCCACCCTGGACAGATTCTCTCCAAAAGCCATCTCTCTGAGCACTTGTACGATGGCGAAAACGAGCGTGACTCCAATGTCATCGAGGTCCATGTCAATCACCTGAGGCGCAAACTAGGCCGCGCAGTGGTCGAGACACGCCGTGGCCAAGGCTATCTGTACGGCGGAGCCGGAGGTTGAAATCCATACAACGGCGTCTGAGCCTAGGTCTTATCGCCGTTATGGTCGTTGTTGGCCTGGTGATGGCGCAGACCAGTCTCTGGCTGTTTGAAGTGGGCCTGCAGCGCTATCTGGAGTCGGGCTTACGCAACGAGAGCGAGAACCTGCTGGTGGCGCTGGTGCGGGGTCCTGCCGGGCTGCAACTGGATGACCATCGCTTGTCGGGTGCTTATCAGCGCCCGCTGTCCGGCCACTATTTCCGCATGGACTTGCCGCAGGGCCACTGGCGCTCCCGTTCTTTGTGGGATTTTGAGCTGCCGCAGCCTGGGGTGGGGTTGCACGCTAACCTTGAACTTGGCAAGACCGGGCAGTCGCTGTTGATGCTGACCAGCGAATACCGAAAGTTCGGCAAGCAGATTTCAATTACCGTCGCCCAGGATTACACGCCGGTCAGGGCGAGCTTTCGTCTCATGCAGCAGATCGGGGTTGGGCTCGGGCTCGCAGCGCTGATCCTGGTGCTGGTTTTGCAGCGCATCACTGTACGCAGGGCGCTTCGGCCTCTGGAAACCGTTCGCGAGCAGATCTTCCAGCTTCAACAGGGTCAGCGTTCGCAACTGGACAATCAGGTGCCCCTCGAGCTTGAGCCCCTTGTGGCTCAGATCAACCATCTGCTTGCGCATACTGAAGACAGCCTGAAACGCTCACGCAATGCACTGGGCAATCTGGGGCATGCCTTGAAGACACCGCTTGCGGTATTGCTCAGCCTGGCCCTCAGTGGACAGCTGGACGGCAACCCCGCACTGCGCAAGACGTTGCAGGAGCAATTGGAAAATATCCGTCTGCGTCTGGAGCGTGAACTCAATCGGGCCCGTCTTTCCGGGGACGCGCTGCCCGGAGCCCGTTTCGACTGTGATGCTGAACTGCCCGGGTTGTTTTCCACGTTGGGCATGATTCATGGTGCTCACCTTCATTTGGTCAACGATGTCGAAGCAGGCATGCACCTGCCGTGGGACCGGGAGGATATCCTCGAATTGCTGGGCAACCTTCTGGATAACGCCTGCAAGTGGGCCGACAGTGAAGTGCGTCTGAGCATTCTCAGTCAGGCTCAGGGCTTCAGCCTGCTGGTGGACGATGACGGGCCCGGTATTCCGGAGTCGCAGCGCGCAGAGGTGTTCAGCCGTGGCGCTCGCCTTGACGAGCAGATTACCGGTCATGGCCTGGGCCTGGGGATTGTGCGCGATATCGTTGAGGCCTGGGGCGGCCAACTGCAGTTGCAGGAGAGCCCCGCTGGAGGGCTTCGCGTACGCATTGATCTTCCCGAGCGCACTGCTCCATAAGTTGCCAGCCTGCAACTCTCAGAGTGTTCATACAAAAAAATACGCCAGGTCTTAATGTCCGTCGGATGCCGCCGATAGCCTGACAGGTATCTCTGACTCATAAAAATAACCATAAGGCCACTCCTATGCGTCTCAGTCTGAAAGCCAAGGTTCTGTCGCTGGCAGTTCTGCCGGTTCTGATATTTGCGCTGGTGATCAGTGCTACCACGGTGTTCATGCTGCACCGGCAGGCAGAGCGCGAGGTCAGTGATACGCGAGAGCGTTTGCTCTCTGAAGCCAAGGCAACGTTGCAGAACTACGTTGCGATCGCCATGACGGCCATCAAGCCGCTTTACGAGGCTGCAGCGCCGGGTGATGAAACTGCGCGCTCTAATGCGATCAAGCTGCTTTCCTCCATCAGTTATGGCAAGGATGGTTATATCTTTGGCTATGACTCTCAGGTAATCCGGATATTCCGTAGCAACAGTCCTGATGGCGTGGGCAAGAGTTTCAATGACGCCCGCGATGCGAACGGGGTCTACATCAACCGCGAACTGGTGGCGGTCGGCAAGGCGGGCACTCACTATGTGATGTACTCCTCGGCCCTGCCTGGCAAGACTGAACCTGTGCCCAAGATTGGCTACACGGATTATCTGCCGAAGTGGGATCTGATCATCGGTTCTGCCGTCAATATCGACGGCATTGACGCTAAAGTTGCTGAAGTCAGGCAGAACGTCGAAGCGCGCCTGAAAGAAATGCTGTACAGCATTTTGGGTATCACCGTCCTGGTGCTGGTCATCATTGGCGTCATCGGGATATTGATGGCTGGCACTCTGCTACGTCCGCTCGGTTTGATGAAAAACAACCTGGATGACATCGCCGCGGGTGAAGGCGATCTGACTCGGCGTCTGGCCATTACCAGTAATGACGAGCTTGGTGATCTGGCTGGTTCGTTCAACCGGTTTGTCGACAAGATCCACGGTATGGTTCGTCAGGTCAGTGAAATGACCGGGCAACTCAATGGTCTGGTCGGAGAAGTGTCATCCCAGGCACAGCGCTCGGAAACCGCCATGGACCGTCAGCGCCACGAAACAGATCAAGTGGCGACCGCAATCAATCAGATGTCGGCTGCGGCTCAAGAGGTCGCCAAGAGCGCGCAGGGTGCTTCCGTGGCTGCTCAGCAGACCGACGAACAAGGGCGCGCCGCCAAGCGCGTTGTGGATGGCAGTATCAGACAGATTCATGCACTGGTAGACGACATCCGCAAAAGTGGCTCGTCACTGGATGTTCTGCAAAAGGACGTTTCTTCGATCGTCAGCGTACTGGGCGTCATTCGCTCTATCGCCGAACAAACCAACCTGCTCGCACTCAATGCAGCCATCGAGGCCGCGAGGGCAGGGGAAGCAGGGCGTGGTTTTGCTGTGGTTGCCGACGAGGTTCGGGCGCTGGCCAGCCGCACCCAGCAAAGCACGCAGGAAATTCAAGGGATGATCGACCGTCTGCAGCAGGGCACTCAGGAGGCGGTCACGGCAATGCGCCGTTCCAGCGAAGCTGGCGACGGGACCTCTGCGCAAGCCAACGAAGCAGGAACATCGCTGGTGACCATAGGTGAGTTGATCGCGACGATCAATTCGATGAACGCGCAAATTGCCAGCGCAGCGGAAGAGCAGACGGCAGTTGCCGAAGAAATCAATCGCAGTGTTCATCAGATCGCAGGTGCAGTCGAAAGCGTCGCCGACGAAACCCGGCAAAGTGCAAAGACCTCACGCAGTGAACCGCCCCGGGT
>NZ_LJQT01000373.1:0-9571 GCF_001400515.1 Pseudomonas meliae
CGATAGTGGAGATTATCGTTCCTCGCGCCCTAGCCCAGACACTTATCGTTCCTCACGCTCCAGCGTGGGAATGCCTGGGGTCACGCTCCGCGTCACAAATCTGCGCTGCGCCGCTTATTCAGGATGGGACGCAGAGCGTCCAGAAACGCATGCCGACGCGGAGCGTCGCACGATAGTCGGTCAGGCTGTGCCGTACGGAGCGCTCAATCCAGGCCCAGTTTCTTCAGCCGGTAACGCAGCGATCTGAAGGACAAGCTGAGCCTTTCTGCCGCTGCGGTACGGTTCCAGCGGGTTTCTTCCAGGGCCTGCAGAATCAGCTTGCGCTCGATGCTTTCGAGGTAGTCTTCAAGGTTGTCGATGTCGGCCAGGCTAGGACCGCTGTGCTCCTGGGGGCTGGCGGACTCTGCAAGGCGCAGGTCGCTGGCATGGATTTCATCGTTTTCACAGAGCGTGTAGGCGCGCTCCAGCATGTTTTCCAGTTCGCGCACGTTACCGGGGAATCGGTAGCTCTTCAGCGTGTCCAGCGCCTGCGCATTCAGGCGCGCCACCGGTTGCGTGCCATTGCCAGCAAGTCGCTTTAGAACACTGGCTGCCAGTTGATCGATGTCCTCGCGCCGCTCGCGCAATGAGGGGACGCGCACTTCGATCACGTTCAACCGGTAATACAGATCCTGACGGAAACGGCCTGCCGCAACCTCTGCATTAAGGTTCTTGTGCGTGGCGCACAGAATGCGTACGTCCACAATCTGCTCTTGCTGGCTGCCTACACTGCGGATTGATTTTTCCTGGATGGCTCGCAACAGTTTTACCTGCATGGCCAGCGGCAGGTCGGCCACTTCGTCGAGAAACAGCGTTCCGGTATGTGCCGCCTGAAACAGACCAGGCTTGTCTTCGTGGGCACCGCTGAAACTGCCCTTGCGATGGCCAAAGAATTCACTCTCCATCAGCTCGGAAGGAATGGCCCCGCAATTCACCGGTATGAACGGTTTATCGATGCGCGGACCCTGCTCGTGGATCAGCCGCGCTACAAGCTCCTTGCCGCTGCCCGATTCGCCGCTGATGTAGATCGGCGCCTGGCTGCGGGCCAGCTTGCCGATCTGGTTGCGCAAGGTACGCATCGCCAGCGAGTCGCCCAGCAGGCGGCTGTCGATGCTGCGGGCTGGCTGGGCGCAAGGCAGGCTCAGCGCACTATTGACCAGTTCGCGCAGCCTGCCGAGGTCGACCGGCTTGGTCACAAAATCGAAAGCCCCGGCCTTGAGCGCATTAATCGCGGTGTCCAGGTTGCCGTGGGCAGTGATCATCGCCACCGGCACATGAGGGTAGCCGTGCTGGATATGCTGCACCAGCTCAAGGCCATTGCCGTCGGGCAGACGCATGTCGGTCAGGCACATATCGAACGGCTCGCGGGCCAGCCAGTCGTGGGCCTCGGCAACATTGCGGGCGCATCGGGTGTCGAGTTTCATGCGCCCCAGAGTGATCTCCAGCAGTTCGCGGATATCCGGCTCGTCATCGACTATCAGGATTTTTTGCCGTTGGCTCATGCTCAGCTCGTTTTGAACGGGTGGGCGAAGGTTATGCGCAGGCAACTGCCGCCACCTTGCCGCGGGACGTATTCCAGGTGCGCCTGATTGCTTTCGCAAAGCTCGCGTGACAGATATAGACCAAGACCGGTGCCTTTGCTTTCCGTGGTGAAAAACGGCTCGAACAGCTTGGCCAAATGTTGCTCGCTGACCCATGGCCCGTCGTCCTGTACTTCCAGAATGGGCAAATCGCTTTGTCGGTCGTGATGCAGCTTCAGCCAGACCTGCGCTGACGAATGATTTCTGCCGCTGTAGCGCAGGCCGTTCTGTAGCAGGTTGGTCATGATCTGGGTCAGTTGCCCGGAATCCATGCGGGTTGTCAGCGTGCCGAAGCTTATGTCGACATGAATCGACTGATTGGGCGCAGCGGAACTGCGAAATTCAGTGACAAAGTGTTCCAGCCAGGTTTTCAGATCGAGCAGTTCGGGCTGCGCTTCGCGTCTGCGCGACAGTTGCAGAACATTTTCGATGACCCGATCAATACGCCCCGACTGGTCATGAATGATCTGCCCCAGGCGTCGGTCCGCTGCGCTGAGTTCTTCCGACTCGTTGAGCAACTGTGCGGCATGGCTGACTGCGCCCAGCGGGTTGCGTATCTCGTGGGCAATCCCGGCGGTCAGGCGTCCCAGCGCGGCGAGCTTGAGCTGCTGCGCCTGATGAGCAATTTGCGACAGGTCTTCAAGAAAGATCAGCGTCTGGCGCTGATCGCCACGATTGAGTGCGGCAAAGCTCGGTTGCAGCACCGGCCCGATGGGTGAAGTCGTGACGCTGCGCGGCACCATGATCGGGTTGACGAGCCACTGGCGCAGGCGTTCCACCAACTGCGGCGAGTAAGCGTCGATAACCTGGCCGACCAGTCGCTCGTGGCACAGTAGGGTAAGGGCACCTTGATTGGCCAGCAGCACCTGACGGTTGGCATCCAGTACCAGAATGCCGGTACGCATGCGTTGCAGGATCAGCGCGTTGAGTTCTTCAAGGCTGTCGACATCCGCTGCACGCTGTTCGGCCAGCACTTCGCTGACCTGCATGCGCGCTGTCAGCGCCTGCACCAGCATTGCGGCGGCGAAGCACAGGGCACCCAGAGAGCCAGCCTGCACGTAGTCGTTGGAAACCGACGGTGTACCGAAGCTGATATAGAACGTCAGGTAGATGATGCCGATGGCAGAAACGGCGGCGATCAGCAAACCGATACGGCCCCGCAGCAATACATTGCTGATTGCTACGGAAGCAATCAACAGATTGCCGATGCCGCTGGAAGGGCCACCCGCCGCGTAGAACAGCGCAGAGAGCATGATTGCGTCAGTCATTGCCAGACTGAATAGCTGCGCCTGACGGCTGGGACGCTCCAGCAGCACGACGACCAGAATGTTGAACACCAGATACAGCCAGCAACCCGAGCGGAACAGGTTTGGATTGGCCAGTTGCAACAGTTCGGTTTCCAGACTGCTGGAAATCAGCAGGACCAGTACCACGCCGATGGTCAGTCGATAAAGGTGGTAAAGCCGCAGAATCCTTTGCGCCTGTGGGCTGGCAAGCGAGGGCGTGTCAGCGGTCACGTGCCGCAGGGCCTTCCAGGCGGTGTGCCTCGCTGCAATACCATTGCTGTGCCTGGCTCAGCGCGCGATCCTGAGGGAGATGAACGCCACAGTGTGCGCAGCGCACCATTGGGGTGGCCGCTATTTCAGGCGGCTCGGCACGGGACTTCGGCTTGGGGGGATTGATCAGGCGCTTGACGAACCAGATCACCGCCGCGATCAACGCGGTCCACATGAGTAAGCGAACCATGACTACCAGCTTAGTGATTGACGATGGCGCAGTGTAGCCAAGGTACAGTCAGGCGCACAGTGGCTGCGGCGCATAAATGTGCTGCATAAAAAAAGAGGCCCGAAGGCCTCTTTCTTAATGCCGTGAAGATCAGTCGAACAGACCCAGGGTCATGTAGCTGAACCACGAACGGCTCTTGGTGCCTTTCGCTTCGGCGTCTTTTTCCGCCTGCTCGTCCAGCTCTGCCTGATTTTCCGGCAACAGCTCTTTCGGAATGGCGTCCTTGGCGTCCTGATACTGCTTCTTGATGTCCTGATCGGCACGGGTCTGGCCCGGTGGCAGCGGTGCGCTACCGTCGATCAGACCAAGGGTCGCTTTCGACAGCCACGAGCGGTTGTCGGCTTCGGCCTGACGCGGGGTGAACTTGCCGTCAGCCAATTGCGGGTGGTTCGGGTAGTTGGTTTTGAGCACTTCAAGGCTGGTGGCTGCCAGATCGTCGAGGTGCAGACGCTGATAGGACTCGACCATAACGGCCAGACCGTCACCTACCGATGGCGTCTCCTGGAAGTTTTCCACGACATAGCGGCCACGGTTGGCGGCGGCGACATAGGCCTGACGGGTCAGGTAGTAGTCGGCTACGTGAATTTCGTAGGAGGCCAGCAGGTTGCGCAGGTAGATCATGCGCTGCTTGGCATCCGGCGAATAGCGGCTGTTCGGGAAGCGGCTGGTCAGCTGAGCGAACTCGTTGAACGAGTCGCGGGCAGCGCCCGGGTCACGTTTGGTCTGGTCCAGCGGCAGGAAGCGCGCCAGCAGGCCGACGTCCTGATCGAAGGAGGTCAGGCCCTTCATGTAATACGCGTAATCGACGTTCGGGTGCTGTGGATGCAGACGGATGAAACGCTCGGCAGCGGATTTGGCTGCTTCGGGTTCACCGTTCTTGTAGTTCGAGTAGATCAACTCGAGCTGGGCCTGATCAGCGTAGCGACCGAACGGATAGCGTGATTCCAGCGCCTTGAGTTTCTCTGTGGCACTGTTATAGCTGTTATTTCCCAGGTCGGCCTGCGCCTGCTGGTACAGCTCGACTTCGCTGAGGTTTTCGTCGATGACTTCCTTCGACGAACAGGCCGCAGTCAATGCGAGGATGGCGATCAGCAGCAGGTGTTTCACTTGCATGGCGGCTTGCGTCCCTATAACGGCCTGCTGTCTTGGGCGGGGCCGTCCTGTTATGATGAGCGCCCCGCGATACCGGCGGGACAAAAGACGCCGTATTTAACCACAAGCGCGCTGCCGAAACCAAAGGCTAGCCGCCACCTAGTCTGGTCATGTCCGAAAATATAGAACTCCGCGCAGAGGTACCGTCCGAATTGGGCGGTCAACGCCTCGATCAAGTCGCCGCACAATTATTCGCTGAGCACTCGCGCTCGCGCCTTTCCGCCTGGATCAAGGACGGCCGCCTGACTGTGGACGGAGGCGTATTGCGCCCCCGCGACATCGTGCATGGTGGCGCTGTTCTCGAGCTGATTGCCGAGCAGGAGGCCCAGGGTGAATGGGTTGCTCAGGACATCGAGCTCGACATCATCTATGAAGACGACCAGATCCTCGTCATCAACAAGCCGGCGGGTCTGGTGGTGCATCCGGCTGCCGGTCATGCCGACGGCACGCTGCTCAATGCCTTGCTGCACCATGTGCCGGACATCATCAATGTTCCGCGCGCCGGCATCGTGCATCGTCTGGACAAGGACACCACTGGTCTGATGGTTGTCGCCAAGACCATTCAGGCACAGACCCAACTGGTTACCCAGTTGCAGAGTCGCAGTGTCAGTCGTATCTACGAGTGCATCGTGATTGGCGTGGTGACCGCAGGCGGCAAGATCGACGCACCGATCGGCCGTCACGGCCAGCAGCGCCAGCGCATGGCGGTGATGGAGGGCGGCAAGCAGGCGGTCAGTCATTACCGCGTGCTGGAGCGCTTCCGTTCGCACACCCATGTACGGGTCAAGCTGGAAACCGGGCGTACCCACCAGATTCGCGTGCACATGGCGCATATCAACTATCCGTTGGTCGGCGACCCTGCCTACGGCGGTCGTTTCCGTATTCCGCCAGCGGCCAGCCTGACCATGGTCGATTCGCTCAAGACCTTCCCGCGGCAGGCGTTGCATGCCCGCTTCCTGGAGCTGGATCATCCGACCACCGGTAAACGCATGAGCTGGGAATCGCCATTGCCGGACGATTTCGTCTGGTTGCTGTCCCTGCTCAAGCAGGATCGCGAGGCGTTCATCGGGTGAATGACTGGCTGATACCTGACTGGCCTGCGCCAGCACAGATCAAGTTCTGCGTTACCACTCGCTCGGGTGGGGTCAGCCTGGCCCCGTTCGACAGCTTCAATCTGGGCGATCACGTCGATGACAGCCCGCAGGCCGTGGCGAGCAATCGCCAGCGGCTGACCGCCAGTCTCAAGGCTCAGCCCGCCTGGTTGAAGCAGGTGCATGGCGTAGACGTTGTACCTGCCGATCCATCCCGTGTCGTCGAGGCCGATGCCAGCTGGACGAGCACGCTAGGCGTGGCCTGCACCATCATGACCGCCGACTGCCTGCCCGCGCTGTTCTGTCGTCGTGACGGTACGCGTGTGGCTGCCGCGCATGCCGGCTGGCGCGGGCTGGCGGCCGACAGCCTGCAGAGTGCTCCCGAAGACATCATGGTCTGGCTGGGGCCGGCCATCGGCCAGCCGTCGTTCGAAGTCGGCCCCGAGGTGCGCGAGGCCTTTACCGCCAGCCACCCGCAGACAGCCGCTGCGTTTGTCGCCAGTTCGAATCCTGATCGTTTCATGGCCGACATCTATGCGCTCGCCCGGTTAAGACTGGCAGCCCAAGGTGTCTCTGCCGTGTATGGCGGCGGGCTGGATACCTTCACCGACCCGCGCTTCTTTTCCTACAGGCGTGCCACGCGCACTGGCCGCTTCGCTTCGCTGATATGGATCGAACACGCCTGATTGCCGGGCTGTTTTGCACATTCCAGCTAGACTTGCCTGAACACTCGTCTGATCTGTATCAACCCCGGCCCGCTTGAAACGCGCAGAATCGTCCGCATCTAACTGGCTATTCAGCAGGTTTTCTTTATAGGTGTGTTCATTGCTCCGGCCTGCATTAAAGGAAGGTGACTAATGCGTATCGACAGATTGACCAGTAAATTACAGTTAGCGTTATCCGATTCCCAGTCGCTGGCCGTTGGCCTCGACCATCCCGCCATCGAACCTGCGCACTTGATGCAGGCGCTGCTTGAGCAGCAGGGCGGTTCCATCAAGCCTCTGCTGTTGCAGGTAGGCTTCGACATCAACAGCCTGCGCAAGGAACTGAGTGCAGAGCTGGACCGCCTGCCAAAAATCCAGAACCCCACTGGCGACGTCAACATGTCGCAGGATCTTGCGCGCCTGCTTAACCAGGCCGACCGTCTGGCACAGCAGAAAGGCGATCAATTCATTTCCAGCGAGCTGGTGCTGCTCGCGGCAATGGACGAGAACAGCAAGCTCGGCAAATTGTTGCTGGGGCAGGGCGTCAGCAAGAAAGCCTTGGAAAACGCCATCAACAACCTGCGCGGCGAAGGTGCCGTGAATGACCCTAACGTCGAAGAGTCGCGTCAGGCGCTGGACAAGTACACCGTCGACCTGACCAAGCGCGCCGAAGAGGGCAAGCTCGACCCGGTGATCGGTCGTGATGACGAGATTCGTCGCACCATTCAGGTCCTGCAACGCCGTACCAAGAACAACCCGGTGCTGATCGGTGAGCCTGGCGTGGGTAAAACCGCTATCGCCGAAGGCCTGGCGCAACGCATCATCAACGGCGAAGTGCCGGATGGCCTGCGCGGCAAACGCTTGCTGTCGCTGGACATGGGCGCATTGATTGCCGGTGCCAAGTACCGTGGTGAGTTCGAAGAGCGCCTGAAATCGCTGCTCAACGAACTGTCCAAGCAGGAAGGCCAGATCATCCTGTTCATCGACGAACTGCACACCATGGTCGGCGCCGGCAAAGGCGAAGGCTCGATGGACGCTGGCAATATGCTCAAGCCTGCGTTGGCTCGCGGCGAGCTGCATTGTGTCGGTGCCACCACGCTCAACGAGTACCGCCAATATATAGAGAAGGACGCTGCACTTGAGCGTCGCTTCCAGAAAGTGCTGGTGGACGAGCCAAGTGAAGAAGACACCATCGCAATCCTGCGCGGCCTGAAAGAGCGCTATGAAGTGCACCATAAGGTCGCCATTACTGACGGTGCGATCATCGCCGCGGCCAAGCTGAGCCATCGCTATATCACCGATCGCCAGTTGCCCGACAAGGCCATCGACCTGATCGACGAAGCCGCCAGCCGCATTCGTATGGAGATCGATTCCAAGCCTGAAGTGCTTGATCGTCTTGAACGTCGCCTGATCCAGCTGAAAGTGGAAGCCCAGGCGCTCAAGAAGGAAAAGGATGAAGCGGCTATCAAGCGCTTGGAAAAACTCCAGGAAGAAGTGGTGCGCCTTGAGAAGGAATACGCCGATCTCGAAGAAATCTGGACCTCGGAAAAAGCTGAAGTAACGGGTTCTGCACAGATCCAGCAGAAAATAGAGCAGTCCCGTCAGGAACTGGAAGCGGCGCGTCGTCGTGGCGACCTGAACCGCATGGCCGAGTTGCAGTACGGGATCATTCCGGACCTGGAACGCAGCCTGCAAATGGTCGATCAGCACGGCAAACCCGAGAACCAATTGCTGCGCAGCAAAGTGACCGAGGAAGAAATTGCCGAAGTCGTGTCAAAGTGGACCGGTATTCCCGTGTCGAAAATGCTGGAAGGCGAGCGCGAGAAGCTGTTGCGCATGGAAACCCTGCTGCGCAACCGGGTAATCGGTCAGGAAGAAGCGGTGGTCGCGGTCTCCAATGCCGTACGTCGTTCGCGTGCAGGGCTTTCCGACCCGAATCGTCCAAGCGGTTCGTTCATGTTCCTCGGTCCGACCGGTGTGGGTAAGACCGAACTCTGCAAGGCGCTTGCCGAATTCCTGTTCGATACCGAAGAGGCGATGGTGCGTATCGATATGTCCGAGTTCATGGAGAAACATTCCGTGGCTCGTCTGATCGGCGCACCACCGGGCTATGTCGGTTACGAAGAGGGCGGCTACCTGACCGAAGCTGTGCGTCGCAAGCCGTACTCGCTGATCCTGCTCGATGAGGTCGAGAAGGCACATTCCGACGTGTTCAACATCCTGTTGCAGGTGCTTGAAGACGGGCGCCTGACTGACAGCCACGGGCGGACGGTGGACTTCCGCAATACCGTGATCGTCATGACCTCCAACCTGGGCTCGGCCCAGATCCAGGAACTGGTCGGTGATCGTGAGGCGCAACGTGCTGCGGTGATGGATGCGGTGGGTACGCACTTCCGTCCGGAATTTGTGAACCGGATTGACGAAGTGGTGATCTTCGAACCGCTGGCGCGTGACCAGATCGCCGGTATCACTGATATCCAGCTGGGCCGCCTGCGCAAGCGTCTGGCCGAACGCGAGCTGGCGCTGACCCTGAGCCCCGAGGCGCTGGACAAGCTGATTGCCGTCGGTTACGACCCGGTCTATGGAGCACGGCCGCTGAAGCGGGCGATCCAGCGCTGGATCGAGAACCCGCTGGCACAGATGATCCTCTCGGGCAGCTTCATGCCCTGCAGCACCATCACTGGCAAGGTCGTCGACGACGAGATCGTGTTTGCCTGATAGCGCTCGCCAGCTCTATATAGAGGGCCCTCTCGCCGAGGGCCTTTTTTCTGAGGATGCTGCCAGCAGTAAAATCGGGCCTGAAAGGGGCTCTGGGAAAAAATCGCAAATCATTGTCTTAAAAAGCAATTTATAGGGTTGACAGGTGTTTTTAAAATTGTAGAATAGCGCGCCTCAGAGACGTGAACGCAACGATACAAACGAAGCGCAAAGGTCGATGAGATTGAAATCAACGAGTTAACAGCACGCTGGTTTCAAGGCAACAGGTTGTAAAGTTGAATCTGAAATCGATAGTTCCGCGATAGCTCAGTTGGTAGAGCAAGTGACTGTTAATCACTGGGTCCCTGGTTCGAGTCCAGGTCGTGGAGCCAGATTTCGCAAGGTTCAATGAAGTTTCAGTCGGGGTATAGCGCAGTCCGGTAGCGCGCCTGCTTTGGGAGCAGGATGTCAGGAGTTCGAATCCCCTTACCCCGACCATATTTGGGTCGTTAGCTCAGTTGGT